>CAZWVR010000069.1:0-13713 GCA_964637235.1 uncultured Bacteroidales bacterium
AGTAGTTGTAAAACAACGTCCAAGTCCGGGAGTAAAAACAACAATAGGGCAAGGAATAGAAATATGGCTTTCAAAAGAACATTGATATTTGTATTGATTATCATATCCATTTATTCTTGCGATATCCCTCTTGCTCATAAAATAAAGCTAATAGATATAAAATTTAATGCTGATAGTGCATATAAATTTATAAAAGAGCAGCTTGCTTTTGGACCTCGTGTCCCAAATACTCCTGCCCATGATAGTTGTGCTATATTTTTATCTCAAAAGTTGCGTTCATATAATGCTAAGGTAGCTTTGCAAAATGCTATTGTATATAGGTATGATTCATTGCCTCTGAGGATTACTAATATAATTGCACAGTTTTATCCCTACAAGAAACGTAGAATATTACTTTTTACTCATTGGGACACTCGTTTTATTGCAGACAATGAGAAAGATTCTGTTTTAAGATATAAGCCATTTCTTGGTGCAAATGATGGCGCTAGTGGAGTTGCTGTGCTCTTGGAAATTGCTAGGCATCTATCGGTTGACACTCCTAAGGTAGGCGTTGATATAATATTTTTTGATGCGGAAGATCAAGGTGAACCTCAATTCCTCTCTATTTTTAATAAAGAATCATGGTCTTTGGGTGCACGTTATTGGGTAAAACATAAGCATTTTTGTAATTATTTATATGGAATAGATATCGATATGGTAGGTGGAAAAAATGCAAAATTCTATAAAGAAGATTTTTCTTTATTTTACTATGGCTACCTTTTATATAGGATTTGGCATATAGCTAAATTGCTTGGCTATGATAGTCTTTTTATAGATAAAAATGTTAAATCTATTTTTGATGATCATTTTGTTTTAAATCAGAATGGGATAAGATCTGTTTTAATTATTGAAACTCATAGAAATAATAAATTTTATCCTTCGTATTGGCATACACATGGTGATAATTTGCAAGTTATTGATAAAAAGACTCTTAAAGCAGTGGGACAAATAATACTTAATGTAATTTATAATCAAAAATGATTATTTTTGCGTAAAGTATTGATTATGGATACTATTGATATATTTTATGGTAAACGCCTAATTCGCTTAACAGAGGAAATACAACCTTTTTATGCTCAGTATAAAAATCGGGAACATTTGAAAAAACTTATTGATGAGTTTCAAAAAGGCAATTATTATGAGTTGTACATTTGTCATAATGATTTGAATGAGTTATTTCAGAATTTTAAGATATTTTTCAAATATATAGAATCGGCTGGCGGAGTTGTTATAAATCAATGGGGACAAATTTTAATGATAAAGAGAGTAGATAATTTGTGGCAATTTCCTAAGGGGAAAAAGGAACCAAATGAAAACTATGAAGAAGCTGCTTTGCGTGAAGTAAAAGAGGAAACAGGTTTGGACAATTTGACTATTATTAGGCATTTACCGAGTAGTTATTACATTTTTAAACGTAAAGGCATTGCTTATTTGAAACATATAAAGTGGTTTAAAATGCTCTATAGAGGTTATAGGGAGCCTGTTGCTTTAAAAGAAGAAGGTATTGTAGAAGTAAAATGGTTCGAGAGGGATGAAGTTATTAGATTATTGCAAAAATCTTATTCTAATTTGCAGGTTTTATTGAGTTATATTTAAAAATGCATTTGGTTTTTAATTTTATTGTTTTTTTTTGCTATTATTTTTGATTTCTCCATTTATACAAAGTGCGTTCTGTAATACCAAATTTTTCCTCAACTTTTTTAGCGCTTCCGTATTCTTCAATAAATTTTTCTGCTAAAATCTTTTTATATTGTTTGACAAGTTCTTGTGGATTTTTCGAAAGATCGAAAAGATAAAAATTTTCTGATTTTTCTGGATAAGAAGCGTATTTTTCAAATTCTGATTTAGTAAATTCAAAAGCAGATTTTGTCGGTAGCATTTTTTTAATCTCTTTATCGAAATTCAAATATGTTTTGTAATAAATTGCTATTCTTTGTAAGTCGCGATAATTGCCGTATAAAGGCAGTTTTTTTAACCATTCAAAGAATTTTATATCGTTTTTAACATATGTATCAAAGTCATAATATTCTTGAAATCTCATTTGTATCCATATATTACGAAAGTCCTCGGGCAAATCCTCTGGGGTTTTACGCAGTGGTGGAAGTTCTATTACCAGCTGAGTAATTCTATCATAAAAGTCGGGCAATAAAACTTTTCTAAGTTGATCAATAGTTCTATTGGAAGCAAAAATCAATATAGCTCGTACTTTTTTTTCTTTATCATCGCCAAGTCGTCTGATTATAAAGTTGTTATTTTGGTCGGTTTGAATTGCTTTCATTAGTTTTGCCTGAATGAGTTTATCCAGATGATGTATTTCGTCTAAGAATAAAATTCCACCATTAGCCTGTTCAAAAACTCCGGGAGTATCTTTAAAGGCGCCGGTAAAAGCTCCTTTTTTATATCCGAATAAAATGCTTTCGGCAAGGGTATTATCTGTAAAAGTTGCGCAGTTTACGGCAACAAACTTTTCGTTTTCCTTTTTGTATTTTTCTGCAAGGTGGGTTTTTCCTGTGCCACGCTCGCCAAGTAAGAGAATTGCAAATCCTTGACGCATATAATGCTGCATTTTCTTTTCCGCCAAATTACGTGCAGGAGATTTACTTTTTGGATAGATTACAAAAGTCTTACGAATTTGTTCAATGACATTAACCGGAATTTCTTTTATCTGAAAAAGTTTAAAACGTTTATCTGGAAATTTATCTTTTCTGTCATAAGGGGCTATAAATCTTGTATTTGCTGGTAAAAAGTTAAAATTAGCCAAAGAATGCCATACTACTTGAACCTCACGGCTGCATAGCACAGGAGTAATAATAAAATTAGCCTCAGGATGACGTGCAAAGATTTTTTTTAGCTGATTGTGCATACCTTTGGCTATACTTTCATAATCCCACAAGTCGTTGATTTTTTCCTCTTTGGTCATATTGATAAACTGTACCTTTTCTTTGTAATGCTGAGGAGCATTGCTATACTGCTTGAACCATAAAATTTGTTCCTCAACAGGATAATGTTGAATATTTCTCCATAAATAGCTCCAAATTTCATCAGCGCGGTCAGGATAATGATTTTTTAGGTATAAATATTCCTCTTGCAGTGATAATTGTTTGTCTATGACTTCTTTCCATATATCAACTAATCCTTTTTCTTTAATAAGTTCATCGTCAGTGTAAAACCTTGTTCGTCTAAAAATGTTGTAAGTAGTTATTTTATTGAAAACTTCTGCATCTGCTGTGAAATAATAGACTTTATCAAAAAGGAAACCTCTTTTTTTCTGGTCAAATATCTCATTCATTTCCTCTTGTGATAAGTCATCTGCAAAAATTTTTTTCTGTTTTATAGAGCATTTTCCTGCATAAAAAGCTGCTAAAATATGCTTAAAATAAGCGATTCCGTGAGTAGTAAAATGCCATTGGATATAGATATTTTCTTTTTTTTGCATAATGATTTGTTATAAATATTGCCTGCCGAAATATAAAAAATATCCCTTTTTATGCGAAAAATATTTCATAATATTGAAATTATTTTCTCCATTTTGTTTTAGGAAGGCTAATTTTTGCTAAGTTAAAAATAAAAAAGGGCTGTCTTTTTGATGTTTTTACGAATTAGACAGCCCCTTTATTTTTTGAATAGAGCTTACTGTTTAATGAATTTTGCAGCAAAGTAGGTTTCTTTATTACGTATTTCAATGTTGTAAACACCTTCGGGGAGTGAAGAAATGTTGATAATCGGGTTATTTGTCTGCAATTTTCCTGTAAGTACACATTTACCTATTGAATTTATTATTGAGTAGTTATATTCGCCATGTTTCAAATTCACTTTAATAAATGTTGAAGCAGGGTTAGGATATATTATTCGGTTTGTATTGCTTGTTTGGTTTATGTTGGATACACCCATATTTACATGAATAGTGAAAACAATATTTGCAGTAGCGCCGAATTTATCAATAGCAGTAATTTTTATTGGGAAATCACCTAATTGCGTAGGTACTCCGTAAATACGATTATTGTCAAATTTTATCCATTGAGGTAGAGTATCTCCGTTTGCTAATGAAACTTTTATAGAGAGATTTTTATCCCAGAAGTCGATATCGTCAAATAGTGTATTCGGAAGTTTAACGTAGAAAGTTTCGTTTAGATTCACAGAGATGTCAGAGATTGATGCCAAAGGATATGGAGCATGATTTTTATTGAAGTGTAAAATAAACCTATCTTTGGTAATACCGCTATTAGCTTCAAATTGATATGTTGTAGGTTGGGTAATTTCAGTAGTTTGTCCGGTTAATTTATCTTCAAGCCAGATGTAGTAATTTTTCAGGGTTATTGATTTGAATATTAGAGTTTTATTTCCGCTATTTTGGAAATAATAGCCCAGAGGCACGCTTAAGATATCATCTTGTGGTAATGTATTTATTGCGTAGAATGTATTTGTTAAGCTATCGTAAGAGAATATTTGCGGAATTTGTTCATTATAAGCAAAACGTTTATGAGCGTCGTATTTTTCGTCGAAGTCGTAAGTTGCGGGATCAGCTATTTGGATGACGGTTTCGTCTGTGTATCCATTATCTATAAGTTGGAGTCTGACAATATTAGGTGCTTCTTGTTGATTTTTCCAGTAAGGTTGTGGATTGTGTACTCTTGCGGAGTTTTCAATAGTTATCCAAGCTCCCGGTTGTGTTGCTTTGACAAAGAAAGCTTGGTGTGCGGGAACGTATTTACTACCTCCGTTTACTGTAATGCCGTGATTAAAGACAGTGCCCCCTCCGGTAGAAGGACGGTAATATTTGTAATTATCTACTGTTCCGTCGTAATAATAAATAACATTTTCTACATTATGCATTTCATTGACTTGGTCCCAGTCAATAGCCGAAGGATAAGGGTTTCCTATCAGGTTCCAGCCGTCAAATTCACGCCAGTTTATAGGAGTATTATTACCGTCGCAGACGTTTACAGTTCCAACTCCTGAGATAGTATAGCTTAGGTTGAAAGTTTTATCACCAGCAAAGAGATTTCCACCTGTTAGGGTATGTACTCTATTTTCAGGTTCATAGAAAATATATCCTTTGTTTGTTTCAAAATTAGTAGTAGATACTGATTGCCAGCCCATTACATTTGAGCAGAAATCATGAGCCCACCAATAGTCTGCTTGTGTTTCGTCATACCAGTATAGGTTAGGATTTTGATCGTTCCAAGATGTTGTTGTCAGGTTTGTAATAGGACAAGCATCGAGAGGGCTGAAAAAGTAGTGCCAAGCCCCTGCTGTCATATAACGCTCACAGGTTGCAGGCACGTCAGTGGTGTTATGAATTAGGGAAGCTGTGCCTGTGGCGTCTGAGTGTAATATAAGTCCACTGCTACCAACTTGATTATTAAGCGTTCCGTTTACTGTTAGAAATACATTAGGAAAAACATTAAATTCACCATCATAGATATTTAAATCGTTTTGTATTTCAAGGTTTGTCCCCAGGAAAATTTGGCTATTTCTGTCTATGTTTAAATTGTTAAGCGTTTGATTATTAGTAAAATAGAGGGTATCGACATAACCGCTGTTTATTATATTGAAGTCTGATGAAGCATTACCAATAAATTTTCCGTGTTCTCGGTAATAGGGACCTTCGAGAGTTAGATTATAACCATTGAGGTCTATATTTGCAAGATTTTGATATAATGTATCAGCAGTAATATCTGTATTTAGGGAGACTTTTTGTGCGTGATTTTCAATTATTAGATTTGCGAAATCTTCTTGTGTAGCACTAGCAATAGTCTGATTTTGTGTTCCACAGAAAATTATAGTTCCTTTACCTTCATCGAAATAGGTATTGCCTCTGTTGTTAGCCCAGTTTCCGAAAAGATATATTTTACCGTCTTGTGAATCGCCGGTATTCATAGAGAGTGCACCGTTATTGTCAATGATAAGATTACCAAAGACTTTAAGTATGTCAGCAGTGTCTCCTTCGTTTGTAATAGGATTTCCAAGGAAGAGGGTATGATTATAGATATAAAGATTTTTACAAACGGCTGTGCTATCAAATTTTTTTGCGTTAGCGGAATTAGAGACATCAATAACAGGATCTTGTTGAGAATTGCCGTCGATATAGACGTCCACAGATTTTTCAGGGACAGTTAGGGCTTCCCAGTTAGCACAGTTAAACCAGTCATTATCTGCATCACCTATCCAAGTGCCTTCTGGATTTCCATTTAAGATTGTGAAAGTAGTTGTTGCTATGTCAGAGGGGATGTCGTCACATTCTGATTGTGCAACTTGCTCCCAATTGTTTTCGTTCATAATTGCTTGTAGAAGTGTTCGTTTAGAGCCTGTATGAGTAGCTGAAAGTTTATAGTAATTTACAGGTACATCGCCGTCAAAATCTAAGTTAAAGCATTGAATATCAGGATGTAAGCGAGAAGTTCTTGGAGTATTTACTTCTTGGTCAAAAGGTACCCAGTTAGCCATATTTGAAAGTCCAAATAATATATGCCCAAACAGGCGAGAATAGATATGTGGAGATGTTCCGTAGTCAGCAAGTACACCTTGATATATCCATACTTGGTCAGGCTGTGTTTCAGACATATTTACATAGCTTCCAGAAAGGTCAAAATTGCTTGTTTCTTCTGTTCCGTTAATATATACGTGTGTAGGAGGACCATAGTTTGGAATAAAGACTTTAATTATAGAGCCTTTTGCAATATTATTGCTACCGTTCCAGCGTAGCGTGACACGTGAGGGGGTATATTCTCCGGGTGTTGATGTGCAAGACCAGAATACGTCAGTTCTTTCGTTAGCTGCTGCTCCATATTCGTAAGAAGCGTTAAGTAAGCCAAATTCAGTTCCTGGTTTTATATCTACCATTGTGAGGATATAGAAAACATCTGTTGAAGGGGTCTGCTGGCAGTCATAACCACTTGTTTTTGTATCGTAAGCGACAAATATTAAGTCTCCGGGTTTAAATTCTGTAATATCTTGTGGGGTTTCGCATATTTCTATTCCGTCGCTCCAATCAGAGCCTTTTCTTACAAAAATTTTAAAGCAATACGTTGTACCATTAGTGAGATTAGTTGTAGTTGTAAATGGTTCAGTGCCTTTATAAACTACGTATTCACCGGGTGCTATTTCTGTTCCATTTCCATAGCTGGGGTCTGCAATATAAGAGCTACCATCACCAGAAGGAGTAGCCGAAACCGAACCATTATCAGTAGCTACAACCATAATTTCGTCGTAGCAAGTAGAAGGATTAGTCCAAGAGAGGTCTATTTTACCACTGTATGGTACAGTATGTGGGTCGCTGACATCAGCCACTGCTAATCCTGAGATACTTAATGTAGGTTGGTCTAAACTCCAGATTGTAGAATTTTCGTTTAGATATGTATATGCTTTAATGACGTAGTCATTACCTTTTGTTAAGCCTGTGATAGTCAGTGAGTTGCCAGTTCCTTTGTAAACGACATAACTATAAGGGGTTGTGCTTCCGTATTGTGTGCCGTCGCCAAAGTTAGGGTCAGCAGTGAGCGAGGAAGCATCATAACTATTTAGCGAATGAGGAGGATTTGTTCCTTCTCGGATACCTATTACTACGCCAGTGTAGTTATAATTTGGGTTGTCCCAACTAATCGTTGCTGTGGTATTTGTTAGGCAAGTTATATGTAGGTTATTTACAGGACAGGGATTAAGAGTTATAGAGCCTGAAAGTTCGTTTCCGTCGGTAAGGTAGTCAGCATTTGAGCCAGAGCAATTATATTCAAATACTTTGAAGTAGTATGTATGCCCGCCTTTTAGTCCTATAAGAGTGAAGGAAGTACCGTTTCCGTTATATACCACAAAATTTCCACTTCCTAACTCGTCTCCATTTCCGAAGTTATTATCAGCGTTATATGTTACGCCGTCAGTTGGGGAGGCATCTACTGGAGCGTCTTCTTTGACCAGAACAATACGCCTTGAACCATCACCGGCAGTGAAACTAACATCTATTGTTCCGCAATCGGTAGGTGAGAGGTTGAGGTTAGAGGCGTTTGTGGTAGGTTCGTCGCAGGAGCAGTCTGACACGGTGAAACTGCCAGAGAAATTTTCTTGACTTGAGTTATCTCCATCCCAATTATTATTATCATTTATTGCGGCGAGCAGCTCGCTTTTTGTACCATTTAGGACTATGCCATTGTATTTATAATTATCTTTTTCATTTAGTGCAACGGCGTCTGTGCCGTTTGTTAGTCCAGTTGGTAGGGCAGAAGTATTGGAGTTAGTGGCATCAGCTTGCCATATGCCGTTTTGTTCGTCATTTATTGCGGCAATCATATTGTATGAATCTGTGCCTGTTTGATAGTAGGCAATAATTTGGTCTCCTGAGCTTGAAAGTGCGAAATTACCGCTTTTTGAAATAGACCCTGTTGATGCATAATTTGAGCTTGGTTCTATTTCTACCACAGTGCCGCAGGGGACACCCTCATTTGGGGCTGTCCACGTAATAATGCCTTCTCCTGAGCGAAATCCACCGCTTGATTTCCAGCCATTATCTGTAAATTGTATTACTTCGTTAGGTGGTATCTCTACCAGAGCCACAAATTTAAAATTATCGGGATTATCGCAATTTATTTGCACAAATGCAATATCTCCTGCTGTTAAATTTTGGGCTTTTAATACATAGAAAGATAAGATTGTCAGTAGTAAAAGAAAATATTTTTTCATTGTGTTAAGTTTTGGCAAAGTTAAGCATTTATTTTACTTTAAAGACAATTTTATGCTAAAAAAGTTGCTTAATTTTACGTTTTAAGATGTTTTTTAAGAAAAAACTATATAGTGAGGTAAGATTATCAGATAGCTTAGAGGCTATAACTTTAAGTTTTATTTTGGAGGAAGATTATAATTAAAAAAAAGCCTGGGGAAGCTTTATTTGCAGTGTTTTTAGTAGATAGCTTATCCCCAAGCTTAGATTATAAAATTTATTTATTGACTTTATATGGACCAATCATTTTTTCAGGTTTAACCCATTTATCAAATTCTTCTGCTGTTAGATATCCTAATTCAACAGCTGCTTGTTTTAAAGTTTTATTTTCTTTATAAGCTTTTTTAGCGATTTCAGCGGCTTTTTCATAACCAATATATCTATTCAAAGCAGTGACTAACATAAGAGAATTTTCTACGTAATTGTTAATTCTTTCCATATTTGGCTCAATACCGACTACTAATTTATCGGTAAAGGAAACACAAGCATCACCTATTAGACGTGCAGACATCAGGAAGTTGTATGCCATCATAGGTTTAAATACATTTAGTTCAAAATGTCCGTTCATACCGCCGACGTTTATAGCGACGTCATTGCCGAATACTTGTGCAGCGACCATAGTAAGAGCTTCTGCTTGGGTAGGGTTAACTTTACCTGGCATTATAGAAGAGCCTGGTTCATTAGCCGGAATTTTTATTTCACCAATTCCGCAGCGGGGTCCGGAGGATAGTACACGTATATCATTACCTATTTTCATTAAAGCAGCAGCAGCAGTTTTTAGTGCTCCATGAGCTTCAACGATGGCGTCGTGAGCAGCAAGAGCAGCAAATTTATTAGGTGCACTAACAAATGGATAACCGGTTAATTCAGAAATTTTGCGAGCTACTAATTCTGCATATCCTTCTGGGGAGTTTAGTCCGGTACCTACGGCAGTACCTCCGAGTGCTAATTGTGCTAAATGAGGGAGTGTATTTTTTATTGCTTCAATAGCCATATCCAGTTGAGCTACATATCCGGAAAATTCTTGTCCTAATGTCAGAGGTACTGCGTCCATCCAGTGAGTACGTCCCATCTTTATTATATCTTTGAATTCCTCAGCTTTTTTTGCCAGAGCGTCTCTTAGTTTTTGAAGCCCCGGTAATGTAGTCTCTACTAACATCTTATATGCTGCGATATGCATAGCTGTTGGGAATGTATCATTTGAAGATTGGGATTTATTAACATCGTCATTTGGGTGTAGAAAGCGTTTACCTTCCCCGAGTTTATTACCTAAAAGCACGTGAGCTCTATTAGCTATAACTTCGTTTACGTTCATATTTGATTGAGTACCGGAGCCAGTCTGCCAAATTACAAGTGGGAAGTGTTCATCAAGTTTACCTTCTAAAATTTCGTCACATACTTGTGCTATTAGATCTTTTTTCTTTTCCTCCAAAACTCCGAGTTCATAATTTGCTAAGGCAGCGGCTTTTTTTAGGATAGCAAAAGCCCTAATAATTTCTTTGGGCATAGAAGCTGGCTCGCCTATCTTAAAATTGTTGTATGAACGTTGTGTTTGAGCTCCCCAATATTTATCTGCGGGAACTTTTACTTCGCCGAGGGTGTCATGTTCAATTCTGTATTCCATGGCTTTATTTTTTTGTTTTTTTCAAAGATATAAATACGTCTTTCTATCAAAAATGTTTTTTAACATAAAAAATTTTTTTTCATATTTGTAGGGTTGAAAGGTTTGTATTTTTTTATGAATAAAATTTTGATTATTGATTTTGGTTCACAATATACTCAGCTGATTGCCAGAAAGATACGTGAAATAGGTATATATACCGAAGTAATTCCGTATTTTTCCTCTGTTCAGATAGATGAAAACGTAAAAGGTATTATATTATCCGGAAGTCCTTATTCCGTCGATGATAATAATGCACCTACATGGGATTTTAAAGCTTATGAAGCGAAAGTGCCTATACTTGGTATATGTTATGGAGCTCAATTGATGATTAAAAATTACGGAGGAAAAGTTCAGAAATCTGCACGTAGGGAATTTGGAGCAGCTATTTTGGAGATCAAACAGAACGATATTCTTTTTAAAGATGTATCGAACAAATCAGTGGTATGGATGTCTCATAGTGATACGATTAGTATTTTGCCGAAAGATTTTACTATTATTGCTTCTACTAACAATATTCCAGTAGCAGCATTCCGTGCGCGGAATAAGAATTTATGGGGTTTACAATTTCATCCAGAAGTATTTCATACGCAGGAGGGTATAAAAATTTTTCGTAATTTTGCTACAGAAATTTGTAAAATTGAGGCTAACTGGTCGCCTTCTAATTTTATTAAGAATACCATAGAGTATCTTAGGGAGACGATAAAAAACGATAGGGTTATAATGGCGGTATCTGGAGGAGTTGATTCTTCTGTGGCAGCTGTTTTATTGCATAAAGCTATTGGCAAGAACCTTTATTCTATTTTTGTAAATACGGGATTATTGAGAGAAGGTGAATTTCAAGAAGTTTTAGATATATATAGGAAATTGGATCTTAATGTAATACCTGTGAACGCAGAGGATATTTTTTTAGAAAAATTGTCAGCAGTAGCAGATCCGGAGCAAAAAAGGAAAATAATAGGAAGCACTTTTATAGAGGTTTTTATGAAAGAAGCAGAAAAAATTTCTGATGTTAAATGGCTTGCACAGGGGACTATTTATCCTGATGTTATTGAATCAGCCACTGATGTAAAGGCTGCAAAAACAATAAAATCGCATCATAATGTAGGCGGTTTACCGCAGAATATAAAATTTAAAATTATTGAGCCTTTGCGTGTACTTTTTAAAGATGAAGTCAGAAAGGTCGGAGAGGAATTAGGCTTGCCCAAGGAGATACTTTATAGGCATCCTTTTCCGGGTCCTGGGCTTGCAATACGAATTATAGGAGAAGTATCGCCGCAGAAAATTAAAATTTTACGCAAAGCAGATAAAATTTTTATTGACGAATTAAAAAAACACGATTTGTATAATAAAGTTTGGCAAGCAGCAACAATTCTTTTACCTGTAAAAACTGTCGGAATAATGGGTGATGAGCGTTCTTATCAGTGGACTATTGTATTAAGAGCTGTGAATTCTGTTGATGGTATGACTGCTGATTGGAGCAGGCTTCCTTATGATTTTATTGCTGATGTGTCAAATAAAATTATTAATGATGTGAATGGTGTAAATAGAGTTGTATATGATATTACTTCTAAACCGCCTGCTACTATTGAATGGGAATAATCATAAAAAATATTATATGGGAAATAACAAAAACAAATTTAAAAGTAAGTATCAAATTATTGAGTATCAGGAAGAAAAAGACCTGTTGATACAACAGTGGAAATCTGAGACAGAATATATGACAGATGAAGTATTTATGCACGAGATGAGTGTTTTAGCAGAATATATAACGAAATATAAGCCTTCTAAGATACTGGTAGATCAGCGGGATTTTTTCTTTACTGTTAACCCTACATTGCAAGAATGGGTAAATGAAAATGTAAATGCTAAGATTTCTCAGATAGGCTCATTTGTAGCATTTGTTGTAAGTAAAGATTTGTTTGCATCTGTATCTGTGGAACAAACCTTATCTGAAAGTCATGGTAAGAGCTTGATAATTAAATTTTTCCAGGATAAAGAAGAAGCTTTAAAATGGCTGGATGAGGTTGTTTAATGTTATAAATAACTGCATAAGCAGCATATAAAGTGATTATAAGTATAAAAAAGATAGGGGAGGCGTTGCGGAGAGCGTTAGGGATTGGAGCGATATGAGGCGAAGACAAAAATTTGCTGCGGCTTGGCGGCGGAGGCTGAGCGATGGAGCGAAGCCCCACGCACGCCAATACGTATAAAATTAGGCGATGTAAAGTATTGTATATTAAGTTATTATAAAAATAATTTATTGATTATTGATACCTGCCGCAGCTATTTTTGCCAAGCCGAATATAAGCGGAAAGCCCGACCCGAGCGAGCTGCCCCAGCAGCGAGCGAAGGGGAACGCCCAAAAAATTTTTAATAAAACTCAGTTGCTTATGAAGCTTACTTTGGGATTTTCCACTTGTCCTAATGATACGTTCATATTTGCTCCGATAGTGCGAAAAAAAATTGATATATACGATTTTGAATTTGATTTTATACTGGCAGATGTGGAAGAGCTTAATAAACTGGCTTTTGAGGCAAATATCGATATTACTAAAATAAGTTTTCACGCTTATGCTTATTTATGGAAAAACTATCAAATTTTAGATGCTGGCTCAGCACTCGGGAGAAATAATGGTCCTCTGATTATTGCTGAGCAAAAGTTCCCTCCTGAGAGTTTAGTCGAGAAAAAAATTGCAATTCCCGGGCAATATACAACTGCAAATTTGCTTTTGCAATTAGCATTCGGTAAAAATTTAAAAACTGTTGAATATTTGTTTTCTGATATTCCGAAAGTCATCTTACAAAAACAAGTAGAGGCAGGGGTAATAATTCATGAAACACGATTTACATATCAGGATATGGGGCTTGTTAAAATTCAAGATTTGGGAGAATTTTGGGAAAATTTAACTAAATTACCTGTCCCATTAGGCGGCATTATTATAAATAGAAAAATTCCTTATCAAAAACGTCTTTTATTTAATAAAGTATTGAAAAACAGTATTTTATATAGTTTAAATAATCCATATGACGCTATTGATTTTATAAAAGAACATGCTCAGGAAATTTCAGAAGAAGTAATGTATAAGCATATTGACCTCTATGTAAACGATTTTACAGTTTCACTTAGTGAGCAGGGAAAAAAAGCTATTTATAAACTTTTTGATCTCGGTTATGAAAAACAGCTTATTCCCTCTTTACCGCAAGATATTTTTATTTAAAGGTCTAAATTTATAATTTTGCTTTCCAATTTTAAAATTTTTCTTTATTACGAAAAATTATGAAAGTTGATAAACGCCTTATA
>CAZWVR010000070.1:0-13610 GCA_964637235.1 uncultured Bacteroidales bacterium
TGGTCTTACGATGTATTCTTCTTCCAGTGTAGCTTCTGGATCTACTATAACACCTTTTCCGTCGGGGGAGTTTTTAAGTCTATAATGAGTGACAACAGCGACTTCTTTTGCGAATCCTTCTACGTGTTTTGCTTCTTTGGAAAAGAATGATTTTGGTATAAATATAGGGAAGTAGGCATTTTGGTGTCCTGTTTCTTTAAAACGTTTATCAAGTTCGTTTTTGATATTTTCCCATATACTATAACCGTATGGTTTAATGACCATACACCCTCTTACAGGTGAAGTTTCTGCCAAATCTGCTTTTACTACTAATTCGTTATACCATTGGGAATAATTTTCGGAGCGCTTAGGTAATTTAGCCATAATTTTTTTGGCAGCAAAGTTAATTTATTTATATTTAATATGAAAATAAAAAATAAAATAAACTTATGAAAAAATAAAATAAACTTATGGCGTTTTATAGATTTTTTTTACTGTGTCCGAGTACAATATGCACAAAATGTAAGCGGATAATAGTCGATCTTAATAAAATAGCGTATGAATTAAATTTGGATTGGGAGTTGCAAATTATTACAGATATAGATAAACAAATAAAGTTTGATACTTGGATACTTCCTTCATTGTTTATCAATGGTAATATTTGTTGTCGTGGTTATATTCCGCGTTTTCGCAGATTAAAAGAAATAATAATGGAGATTATTTTTATGGAGATTTAATTTTTGTTATGATACTTTATTGTAAGGAGGCTTCCGTGTGGTGGTTGCCAGAATTTGATACCTTTTGGTATAGTATATCTATTGTTATATTTTAATCCGGTTATATTTTCGGCATTTTCGTATAATACAGTTCTTATTTGGATTTGCTTTTTATCGATAAATAACCATTTAAATTGATTTATAGCAGCAGCATCTCGTGTCCAAGGTTTAATGTCATCTACTTGGCGGAGTGGTGCGCCCCAAGTACCTTCTCCGATATATACAGTTCCGTTTTTGTCGTCTCTAAGGAAGCTTTGGTATTTAGCGGGTGCGGTAGTATCTGGTTTTATTGGGTATGTCCATTTACAGACGTGTGTATCGCCTTCCAGTACTAACTGTACACCATAGTTATATATGGGATAAGCCCAATATCGGATTTGTGCTATTCCTTCTTTTTTTTCTGAATAATGGGGTCTCATTGGTTTATGATATGCTACTATTTTCCAGTGGGCATTTGATTTTTTTAGTTCGTTAATAAACCATTGAGTTTGTGCTCCTGGGATTTTTTCTTGTGTATTTAGTGCGAAAATTTGTAGAAAGTTATTGCCTATTTTTATGTCGTAATATGCGTTGTGTTTTACTTGGAATATTTTTTCAATATCTTTACTTTGTTCGTGGTTTCCTTGTACTATGACAAGGGGGATAATATGTCCGCTATCAGCGATAGTTAGTTGCCAGTCGTCAAGCCATTTTTTCCATTCCTTAGCAGAGCTTGTTGTAGTAAAATCTCCGTCAAATATTACGAAATCTGGTTGTAGTTTTGCCACGGCGATGTTAGCTTTTCTTCTGATTTTTCTGTGTGTTCTGGAATCTCCTCCGGCTATTATAGAAATTCTTTCGGGATTTAGAGGCATAGTTTTAAACCAGTAAATAGGGCTTTTGTAGTTATTATTCTGTATTTGGAAATAGTATTTTGTATCTGGGGTTAGGTTTTTTAATTTTACGAAATAATGATACATTCCTTTATATTTATAGGAAGTATCTGCCAGTTTGACATTTCTGAGGCAATTATTTTTGTGGTAGTTTTTTTCTGTATCAAAATATATTGCGTAATTTAGATTTTTTTTACCTACCCATTGGATGTCAATGTTGTATGATGGATTATCTAAATAGACTGCTCTAATTTTTTCAACTTGTGAGCAGGCGGTTAATGGGAGCAAAAATAGGAGTAATATTAAACTTTTTATATTCATTTGTTAGGGGTTTTGTTCAATATGTGCAAAGATAAATTTATTTTGTTAGGAAAGAAAAAAGCGGAGAGGGAGGGATTCGAACCCCCGGTACCCTTACGGGTACAACGGTTTTCAAGACCGCCGCTTTAGACCACTCAGCCACCTCTCCATTAAGCTGGGGCAAAAGTATAAAAAATTACTGAAATTTGCAAAATTTTTTTGTATAAAATAGCATTTTTTAGTTATTCATTTCTGAAAGAAAAAATTGTAGTTATGAGGGTTTTGTGTTTTATAATTTGCTTATTTTCAGTATTTTATGTTTAAAGATAACAGTTTATTAAATACGTTTAAAATCTAAATTCTATTTATGGCAGTATTTTTCATTTTAGGTTATTATTTTGATTTAGCCATATGTTATTATATTCAGCCACTATAATTAGGGGCTTCTCTGATAATTGTAACGTCGTGGGGATGGCTTTCTCTTATTCCTGCATTAGTAATACGGACGAATTTAGCTTTTTTTAGGGTTTTTATATCAGGAGCACCTACATATCCCATTCCAGCTTTTAGACCTCCGATAAGTTGGTAAAATACTTCATTAAGAGAGCCTTTGTAAGGAACACGAGATACAATTCCTTCTGGGACAAGTTTTTTTATATCTTCCTCCACGTCTTGGAAATATCTATCTTTTGAGCCTTGTTGCATAGCTTCCAGTGAGCCCATACCACGATAAACTTTAAATTTTCTTCCTTGATATATAAGTGTTTCGCCTGGGGCTTCTTCTACACCTGCGAATAGTGAACCTATCATTACAGTATCGGCGCCTGCGGCAATTGCTTTTACAATATCTCCGGAGTATCTTATACCACCATCTGCAATTATAGGGATATCGTATTTTATTAGGCTTTCTGCTACGTTATATATGGCGGTTATTTGTGGTATTCCCACTCCTGCGATTATTCTTGTTGTACATATAGAGCCTGGTCCTATTCCTACTTTTACGGCATCTGCTCCTGCTTCTGCAAGTGCCAGTGCTCCTTCTTTTGTAGCGACATTTCCTGCTACTATTTCTACTTTATTTTTGAAATGTTGTTTTAATTTTTTTAGGGTTTCAATGACACCTTTGCTATGTCCGTGTGCACTATCTATTACTAAAATATTTGCTCCGGCTTCTATAAGCGCTTCGGAACGTTCCATAACATCTGCTGAAACTCCGATAGCTGCTGCAACTAAGAGTTGACCTTTGCTGTCTTTACTTGCAAAAGGTCTATCCTTGGCTTTTGTGATGTCTTTGTATGTAATTAAGCCTATTAGTTTACCGTTTTGGTCAATTACTGGGAGTTTTTCTATTTTGTATTTTTGGAGTATTTCTGCGGCAGTTTCAAGGTCAATATTTTGTTTGGTGGTTATTAAGTTTTCTTTTGTCATAACTTCTTTAATGGGGCGTTGAAGTTTTTTTTCGAAGCGTAAATCTCTATTTGTGACTATGCCTACCAGTTTATAGTTTTCGTCAACGACAGGGATACCGCCTATTTTATATTCTCTCATCATATTAAGTGCTTGTTCAACAGTATTTTCCGGATTTATTACGACAGGATCTATTATCATACCGTTTTCAGCACGTTTAACGCGTTTTACTTCACGAGCTTGTTTTTCTATTGTCATATTTTTATGTATAACGCCCAAGCCTCCTTCTCTTGCCATAGCTATTGCCATAGCACTTTCTGTGACGGTATCCATTGCTGCGGATATCAATGGCATTTTAAGTTTAATATTTCTACTGAATTTTGTTTCGGTTGATACGTCTTTGGGCAGTACTTCAGAATAGGACGGAATAAGAAGAACATCATCAAATGTTAGTGCCAGTTCTGTAATTTTGTTATTTACGAATGACATTTTTTATTTTTTACCGAGTTTATCCAAAATTATAGTTTGTACACCTTGTTTTTGGAGTAGTTCAGAGAATTTTTTTGCGTCATCCTCTGTGCCTTCATACATACCGTAATGAACAGGGATAGCCAACGATGCTTTGGTATCCAGAACTGCCTCTACTGCTTCTTGAACGCTATTCATTGTATAAACTTGCCCCAATGTCATAAAAACAATATCAGCATTGATGTTTTTCATTTCAGGAATTCGTTCTGTATCACCTGCGATATAGATTCGTTTATTGTCAATGGTGAGTACATATCCATTCCATTTATTTTCTTTGGGGTGATATTGAGTTTTGACAATGTTATACATTGGCACAGTTTCAAATTTGAGGTTTTTGAATGTGAATTCCATTTGTGGTTCTACTTTAACAAGGTTTTTGTATCCCTTATTTTTTAGTTTTTCGTATGCGTCTGAGGGTGCATATATATAGGTATTTTCTCTGACAACTTTTTGTAGGTCATCAAAAGATAGATGATCAAAATGGGAGTGGGTTATTAGTACTAAATCTGCTTTTTGATTATAATTTTCCGGGAGGTTGAATGGATCAATGAAAACTGTTAACCCATTTACGTTGATTTGTAGAGAGTATTGACCGAACCATTTGATATTTTGCATTACGAAGTTTTTCATAGTTTATATATTTTTTGTTTTGTTATTCAACCCAAGAGAATATTACTTCTGGGGCACGATCTGATTTTTCAAATTCTATTTTAAATTTATTTCCATATCTGTAAGTCCATACATAGCTCCAATTGCTACATATTCCAGCGGTGCAAAGATTTTCTCCGTGATATGTTATTTGCAGTCCGAAATATAGCAAATTTCCTTTCAGATGAGATATATCTACTATTTTAGATTTTTGGAATGGGGTATGTACATCAAAATTTAAGACTTCAAATGATAAGGGTATATCTTCTTCACTAAATAATCCGCTGATGAGTATGTCTTTAAGTGCTGGCAGGAAATCTTTATTTACAATTTCATCTTCAAATTCATCAATATTTGTAATACCTCCCATAAGTTTTGCGCCGTCTGGGAGGAAAATATCAGGTTTCCATTTGAGGTTTTCAATTATGTATAGATCTTCGTCGTATAGCATTTGTCCGAAGAAGTCATATACAAGGACTGATACTTTTTCTTCTGGGATAAATTCAAGGGCGTCTTGGTTTAGGACTATTATTTGAGGATATTTTGCTAATCTTTTTTGAGCCATAGCAAATAGATAGGGATTTTTTTCTATTGCATATACTTTTTTTGCTCCGAGTTGAGCCATTTTTTCAGCCATAAGTCCTAAGCCAGCGCCCAGTTCCACGCATACTTTATCTTTTATGAACCATTTATTATCTTCAAGCATCGCATAATATGCATGTGTGCGGTTGTAGTCGTCGTAAATGCTTATAAAGGTTAGCAAGTCATCAATTTCATTAAATTTTTTTTCTGGTAATTTATTGATTATGTCCATATTTATTCATTTTGAAATGGTTCAAGGATTTTTTTGATTTCGTCAACTTTTTGCCAGAGTAAGGTTTCATCTTTTGCTTCTACAAGTAGGCGTAAATATGGTTCTGTATTAGAAGGACGGATATTAAACCACCATAGTGGGTATTCTAATCTATATCCGTCAAAATCGTAGATTTTTTGCGGTTTTTCCCTTGTAATAAAGTGATTTACAACAGTTTGAATAGCTTTTTGTTTTTCTTGGATTTTGAAATTTATTTCTCCTGAATTGTGATATTTTTTTATTTTGCTTATAATCTGAGAGAAAGATATACCTTTGTTTTTAAGATTAGAGAGAATACGCAATACTAAGATAGTTGCGAGCAAAGCAGAGTCTGAGTAAAAGAAGTCTTTAAAATAGTAATGACCAGCGAGTTCACCGCCGTATAGTCCGTTTATTTCGCGTAATTTAAGAGCAGCATAAGCTCGTCCCACCCGCCAAATATGAACTTCTGCGCCAAATTGTTGGAGATATTCTGCCACAGATTTTGAAGTTCTTATATCTTGAAGTACTTTTTTATTAGTTTCTTTGCGTTCCTCGTAAAAATAGTGTCCTAATAGGGCAATAATTAGGTCAGGCGGCACAAATTCAGCATTTTCGTCTACGAACATTACTCTATCAGCATCACCGTCAAAGATAATGCCTATATCCAGTTTATGTTTTTTCACTAAGTTTTCTAAGTCTTTTCTATTTTCTGGCAACAGGGGGTTAGCTTCGTGATTAGGGAATGTTCCGTCCATTTCGTCGTATAGGTAGTATGGGCTGTTGCCGAATATATCTTTGACCAAAAGTGCTGCCATACCATTTGAGCAATCTATACCTATTTTAAAATCTTGAAAGTCTGTGATATATTGTTTTAGGAATTTAAGATAATCCTGTTTTACGTCAAAATTAATAATTTGTCCTTTTTGTTTAAGTGGGGTTATAGGCTCAGAGAGTATCATATTTTCGAGTTGTTTAAGACCGCTATCATAACCCACAGGTAATGCATTAGTTCGTGATATTTTCAGTCCGTTGTATTCTTTGGGGTTATGCGAAGCCGTTATTTGAACAGAGGCGTCGAATTTGTAATTTGCAGTTGCAAAATATACCATTGGAGTTGTTGCAAAACCGATGTAGTACACATCAGCCCCTGCGTCGGTAATACCTTTTGATAGGTATTGAAAAATTTCCTCTGAGGAGGTTCTGGCATCGCGACCTACGAGTATTTTATTAGTTTTCAGTAGCTTAGGCAAAAAGAAGCCTATTTTATATACATCGTCTTTGTTGAAGTCGCGATTATAAATACCTCTGATGTCGTAAGCGTGAAATGCTTTCATTTTTGTATATTTTTTGGGGTGTATGCCCTCGCTTCGGCGATAGCCTTGCTCGGGGTGAGGCTACGGCTTGTATCGCGTTTTGTTTCGGTAAGCGGCTCTATTTGTTCGGCTCGTCAAGGCTCGCCTCACTTTGCGGTGCGTGGGGCTTCGCTACTTCGCTCAACCTCCGCCCGCAAAGAGCCGCTATCCTCAACTGTTGCGCGATAGCCCGCCTTCGCCCTTACACTTATTTTTTATATTTGAGTTTCATTATATTCAATATTTGCATTATTGTAGCCTTGTTTATTAAAATGTTCTTCTATTTGCTCTTGTGCCATCTTTCTGAATTCTAATGGATTGGGTATGAGCTGAAAGCTTTCTTTACTTCCTCCACTGCCTATTATTATTACTGTGCCGTAATTGAAAATTTTACCTATTAAATTTTGTATTACTTTAATGGTCTCAACTTTATGGAGCATTATTTCTGTAGTTGTAATACGTATAAAGCCAATTTTTACAAGTAGTCGTTTGTTGGTTAAAATGTACTGTGATGAATAATATCTAATTATGCGCGCAAAAAGGAATATCAAAGACAAAAGAGATAGAATTGCACCGATTTCAAAATAGAAATACATTAAGACCAGCGAAATAAGCAGTAGTAATATTGGAATAACAAAGATTATCCAATGAATCCGCACTTTATGGATGATTGTTTCTCCTTCTATTAGAGTTTTTTCTATGTATCCCATTTTAGATTTTTTTTGTTAGTTCAGCCAGTTTTATAGTATTAAAAGCTCGTTTGACCACTGGTGGATCAATCATTTTGCTGCCTAATGCAACCACACCTAAGCCTTTTTCTTTTGCTTCGTTGAATGCATTTACAATTTTACGTGCTTTTTCTAATTCTTCGTCTGTGGGAGCAAAGGCTTTTACTATAACGGGTATTTGTCTTGGGTGAATTACTCCCATTCCTTCAAATCCTAAGCTTTTAGATTTTAGTACTGTTTCTCTTAGTCCTTCCATATCTTGTACATCAGAGAAAACAGAGTCTATGGGTTGAATACCAGCTGCTTTTGCGGCATTTACAATACGCATTCTTTGCCAAAATGTTTCTGTACCTTCAAGAGTTCTTTGTACTCCTAAATCAGCTGTTAAATCTTCTAAACCTATTGCGATACTTGCAACATATTCACTTGCCGTAGCAATCTCATAGGCATTTTCAACTCCTTTTGCACTTTCTATTATGGGCATAAACCATATTGGATAGTCATAATCTCTTTTTATTTGGTTTATTTTTGCTTCTACTTGTTTAATTTGTTCAGCACTTTCAGTTTTTGGAATTAAAATCATATTAACGTAATGAGGTACGACTGTTTCTAAGTCTTGCAATCCTTGTTCGCCTTGATTTATTCTTACCATTCTTTCTGCCCCCATAAAATCAATTGAACGTAAAGCATTACGGACAAGTATGCGAGCTTCAAATTTTTTGTCCGGTGCAACAGAGTCTTCTAAATCTAAGATAACGCCGTCAGGTTTGTGTATGCCTGCATTTAACATTAACTTAGGAGTATTCCCCGGTAGATATAAGCGCGTTAGTCTGAAACGTTCTTTTTCTGTGGAATATTTGTTATTTTCGTTAAAAGGAAGCAAAAAGTCTTTTGTTGTTTGTATTATTTTTTTTATGGCAGCTTCTATTCGTGCAGCAATTACGAAATCAAGAGCTCCTGTATCATCAATTTCTAAATTGCAGTTTTTTATCTCATAAAAATTTAGTATGTCATTTACAAGCTGTAATATTTTTTTACCATATAAATTTTTTACTTTGCTGTTTAAATGAATATTCCTGCCGCCGGAATTTGTGATTTCCAGCTTTACAAAGCAATCAGAACGTACATTTTCACCGCGATTTCCTGCTGTTGCTATCATTTTTTTTATTACAAAAATAAAACTAAAATTTATCTATAAAAATTTTTGCTTCAAAAGGTGTTTTTTTCTAAAATTGGAGCAAAAAAGTTATGAGACGACTATTAGTGTTATTTTCTTTGGTGTTGTGGGCATGGTCAGTGATTGCCCAAAATGTTATTGGTAAAGTAGTTGATGCTGAGGAAGAACAGCCTATGCCGGGTGTAACAGTAAGCGTTAAAGGGCAAAATATCAGTACAATGACAGATTTAGACGGTAAGTTTTCTCTTAACTTAAAAAAAGGAGATTATACCCTTGTCTTTTCAATGATTGGATTTATAAATTATGAGCAAAAGATTAGCGTAGGAGAGAGCACTGTTGATTTAGGGACAATAAAACTTTTGCCCGATGCAATAGGATTAAAAGAAGTAAAGGTAGTAGCTTCTTTTGCAGTTGATAGGCGCACTCCGGTGGCTGTTTCAAAAATAGATCCAGTTTATATTTCTGAGAAACTTGGGACGCAAGAGTTTCCGGAAATTCTTAAAACTACGCCCAGTGTATATGCTACAAAACGTGGCGGAGGATATGGAGATGGTCGAATCAATATCCGTGGATTTGATTCCAGAAATATTGGTGTGCTTATAAATGGTGTGCCTGTAAATGATATGGAAAATGGTAAAGTGTATTGGTCTAACTGGGCTAATCTTGCAGATGTAACCAGAACTATTCAAGTACAACGTGGTTTAGGAGCTTCTCGTTTAGCTATTTCCTCTGTTGGTGGTACTATTAACATTATTACGAAAACTACTGAGGCAAAAAAAGGCGGTAGTATTTATTACGCTATCGGTCATGACCATTATATGAAAGAAGGTTTTACTATTTCAACAGGTTTAAGTCCTAAGGGATTTGCAATTACACTTAGCGGTAGTCATACGACAGGCGATGGATACGTTAAAGGTACTAACTTTGAAGCTTGGTCATACTTTTTGTCTTTTGCAAAGAAATTTAGTGATAGACATAGACTTTCCTTTACAATGTTCGGAGCTCCACAATGGCATAATCAACGCTCTTATATGCATCCTATTCAAGTATATAGAACTTCTCCCGATGGCATCAGAATGAACTGGGATTATGGTTATAGACATGGTAAAATATATGGTGGTGATCGTGCTTATAATCAATATCATAAGCCAATTCTTTCCATTAACGACTTCTTTAAAATAAACGAAAATTTAAGCACATCAATAGCTATCTATGCATCATTCGGACGTGGAGGTGGTAGGAGAATATATAGCAATGGACAAAATCAATGGCTCAAATTTCAATATCCTTCGGGTATGCCAACAGACGAAACTTTTAGAACCCCCGATGGATACTTAAATTACGACACTGTAATGAAAATGAATGCTGCCTCTCTTACCGGTTCAAAGGCTATAATTGCTATGGCAAGAAATGAACATGACTGGTATGGCTCCTTAGGTACAATATTCTGGACACCTAAGAACTTTAACATTACAGCCGGATATGACGTTAGATATTATCGCGGATATCATTATTACGTAATAGATGATCTACTTGGTGGACAGTATTTCCTTGATAATCACGATGTTAATAGAGATCCTGGAACTCCTTTGCACGTCGGAGATAAAATAAATTACTATAGTATGGGAGAAGTCTGGTGGTATGGAACATTTGCACAAGCTGAATATGTAACAGATAAATTTTCTGCTTTTGTTTCCGGTTCAGCTTCTCTTACTAAATATCGTAGAACCGATTATTTTAAATATACTCCTGATAATCAGGTATCTGATATTATAAGCTTTTTTACTTATAGTATTAAAGGTGGTGCAAATTATAATATCAACGAATATTTGAATATATTTCTAAATGGCGGTTATTTTACCCGTCCTCCATTCTTTAAATATGCTTTTAAAGGATATACAAATGAAATAAATAAAGGCGTCAAAAAAGAAAGAATTCTTTCCTCGGAAACAGGTTTAGGATTTAAAACAGATAAAATTAAAGCTAATTTATATGCGTACTACACAAAATGGATAGACAAAACATTGACTGTAAATATGGGCGGTAATTACGCTAATATAGCCGGTCTAAATGCAGTACATAAAGGATTAGAATTGCAAGCTAAATTTTTACCTAAAAAAGGCCTGCAACTATACGTTATGGGTTCTCTGGGCGATTGGAGATGGGAAAAAGATGTAATTGCTGACATCTACGACGAAAATCAAAATCTAATTGGTACAGAAACTGTATATGCAGCCGGGTTGCATGTAAGTGACGCAGCACAAACTACCGCCGCTACTGGATTTGACCTTGAACTTTTACCTAAGTTTAAACTCGGTATGGATTATACATACTATGACCGTCTATATGCTGCTTTTGATGTTGAAAATAGAACTACTAAGGACGATAGAGGTGTGGACGCTTGGCGACTCCCTGCATATAGCCTATTAGATATGGATCTCAGATATGACTTTAAAATAGGTAAAAATAATGCAACTTTATTCGGAAAAGTTAATAACCTTTTGAATACAGAATATATCTCTGACGCCCTGGATGGTAATAATCATGATGCCCTTACTTCATACGTTTACTATGGCTTCGGTCGTACTTGGTCTATTGCTTTAAAAGTTAAATTTTAACCAAAAACAACAACAATGAAAAAAATAATCTTTTCTTTATCGGCTTTAATAATTTTATTGGCTGGCTGTAATCCTAATAAAGAGATTTATAAACAACTTGACGCAGCACAAGGACCCTTTACCCAGAACATTAACTACACATTTAAAGATGCTGATTATACAACAACTTCTAAATTAGCTCTTGCATATGCTCAAAATGCTCAGGATTCCGCAAATATAAAAGCTATTGATACCTATAAAAGCTTTGGTCCCCACAGAGAAGCCAGCGATTATGTGCCACTATTCTTGGAAGCTACATTCTTAGCTCCCGATTCCGGTTCTGCTGCTTCAATTACTTATAAATATGATTATTCCCAAGTATTTACTGATAATGTGGTTATTACTCACGATACTCTCACTCAAAATGCAAATTTTGCTTCATTATATAAGGATACTCTGAAAATTCTATTCCCTAATGCCTCTAAAAACGATTTGGCACTTGTAGTATATCTGGATACTACAAATGGGGCTAACCGTTATAAAAGAGGAGTACTCTTTCAATATGGAGATAATGATTGGGTATGGAAATCTGATGCATACTATTTAACTCCTGATGATTATAATTCTATGGGAGTGCCAGGTCCGGGCTCTTATGATAACTTTTCAGATGATTATCCACCTTCTCATTATTTGCCTGTTTTCCTAAAAAATAAATTCCCTTATGCTTTTGAAGGAGACAGTAAGGACATAATTTACAAATACTACGACGGTAGCGTTAAATATCACTATGCAAAATACTTCTTTGATGGAGATAATTGGTATGGATATGAACAAAAAACAAGTTTGTTTTTGAAAACTGATAAATGGGTATTTGATCCTACTATTCGCTTTGAAATGTCTTGCAGTGATTATCAAATTATTGTTGATTATGTTAAAAATAATGATACATTAAGCGGATATATGCACCCGCAATACGATAATACTGAATACTACTTCGGTGCAAGTTCTTATTACTGCAATTTTGACATGAGAGTATATAAACGTCGTCAAAATGATCCTAATGGCTATCTAACTAATCTCAGCGACGAAGAAGCTCTTAAAGTGATTTTTGACAGACTTCAAGTAGCATTAAAAATACTTTTGGAAGCAAAATATCCGGATGCTACTCCTACGGTTAATGGAGTACCTCTTTATGCCGAAGTTACATTTGCTACATACGAACCTGAGCGACATAAATATATGATGAAATTCCAATGTGTTGATGTTGGAAAATTTGAATATGTACCCGATAGCTTTAAAATGGTTCAATAATTAATTTCAGCCCGAAGGTTATACTCAGCCTTCGGGTTTTATTTTTTAAAATCCCGGTAAATTGCCTAAATTCAGCTTTATTAGGTACTTGCGTTTTATTTTTTTTACATCTTTTGCTTCATAAGAAATTGAGGATTGAACTCCTGAAAGTATTGCCCTTACCCATAATTTTACATCACTATATGATGGGTCGTGTATATAGCCTATTGCTCCTATTTTCGGAATAATTCCATAGCGTGGATTATTATTTTTAATCAATATCAGATTGGCAAGAAATGAAAGCAATTTTCTGGATTTTTTAAGCGTATCACCTTTTAATACTGTTGTTTGGAGATTATTGTATAACATTAACATTCTTCCTATTGCGATTGTATCATAGATGGTTAAGTTAAAATCAGCTTTTTTTATTGTGCCTTTATCTATTCGTAGGTTTAAAGCATTTACTGTGTATGTGTTAAAAATTTTAGGATCACATTGAGAAATAAATCCGCTCATTTTAGTTAGTTTTCCTTTTGATTTTAAGTCTATTGCCATATTTACATAGAAAAGAGCTTGTCCTTGGATATATCCACTTAGTTTGGCTATTGTATAGAGGTTTTCCTTTTCTATTTTTGTGCTATCATTTGTTAGATTGAAAACCTTTATGTTCATATCCTCAATCTCTACATATCCTGTTTTGCCAGTAATTTTACTAACTTCGTCATAATGAATTTTCAATCTACGGGCGATGAGATTATTTATTTCAATTGGGAGAGGAGCTTCTAATAGTAGTTCAATAAAATGTTTTTTGATTTTCTTTTCGTTATGTGGAACTCGTAGATCCGCATAGAAGTATAAATTTCCATTTTCAATTGTTATTTTTTCAATTTTTAAGGCTTTATTTTCAATAAGTGATTTATAATCAATTTGTTGTATGAATATTTTTTTAAGAAAAATATCGTTTACAGTGGTGCGGAATTTTTTTGATTTTTGTATTTGTTCAGGAGATTTTTGAGGTTTTATTCTAAAATCATATACTGTTAAATTATTATTCTGAGTTTTCACAATTAAAGAATCAAAGGAATATGCATAAAGGCTGTCTTTTGAGTATTTTTTATAAT
>CAZWVR010000071.1:0-13464 GCA_964637235.1 uncultured Bacteroidales bacterium
CCGCGGCTATAACTATATTACCTGCTTCAACAAGTTGATTTACAACAAAATAGTTCATTACACTTTTTGGCATTGGGGAAGGAACGACTCTTCGCCATCCATTTTTAACTTTGGGGCTTGGTTTAAATATCCAGCCTTTTTCTTTGCTAAGTTTATCTGCTTCTTCTTTGCTATATATTTTGCCAACGCGTTTAGTTGGATTATTAAAGGCAGGATCATCTTTATCGACTTCTACCATTGTAATTAATGATACGATTTCTTTGTTTATACCTTTTTCGCGCAATACGTTTCTGAATACTCTTTCTAACATATATCCTATACCTCCTTGTGAGTCAGCTACGCATATATCCAGAGGCATTGGTGCGATATTATATAGTTGTTCACCTGCATCATTGCGCATTAGAATATTGCCTACTTGAGGACCATTGCCGTGTGTTATTACTATTTCGTAGCCTTTTTCTAATAATCCGACAACATTTATAAGGGTATCGTAAGAATTTTGTTCTTGTTCCTCTATTGTTCCGATTTGGTTTCCTCTAAGTAGTGCATTACCTCCTAATGCTACTATTGCTTTTTTCCCCATAGTTGTTTATTTTAGATGGATAACAAAAGTAGTAATTTTTTCTATGAATGCAAGTATAGATTATAGATTTAGGGCTTTCTTTTTTTCGACTTTCAAGTAATGCAATATTTCATCAATATTAGCGACTTCTACTAATTGGCTATATTTGTTATTGTCAATTTTTTTACCTGCAAGAGATTTTGCCCATCCGTTGAATTTATTTACACATAATACAGTTTTATTATATTGCCAAGCATAGGCAATTTCTGATAGTGTTCCAGCACCGCCGTCTATGGCAATTAGAACATCTGCACTTCTTATTATTAGTATATTGCGTCCTATTCCGAAGCCTGAGGCTATTACATATTCGCAATATTTGTTGGCAGTTTTTTTGTCATCAGATGGTATTATACATAAATGTTTACCTTTTTTATTTTTTACGGAGCAAAAGCCTTTACCCGCAGCTTCCATTACGCCTCCCATTCCGCCAGTTAAAATAGAATACCCATTTTTAGCTAATGTCTCTCCTAAAAGATGGGTAAATTCGTAAATATCTTTGCTAATATTACTTCCGCCTATGATACCTACTATAAATTCCATTTTTTATTTATTTTTGATATTGCCCATACAGAGATAATGCCGAGAATGTCTGCAAGCCAGTCTTTGAGTTCTGCACTTCTATATGGTATGAAATATTGAATAATTTCTATTATTAGTCCAAAAATAGAAAAAATAATTGCAGCATATATAAATTTTTCGTTTTGTTTTCTTTCTGTCAGATATATAATTGTCAGAATAAGATACAGAAAAAGATGGACGAGTTTATCAGCTTGTGGGATATTTGTTGCACTTTTGTTTTCAGGTATAGGTATTATGCATAAAATCAGTATAATAAATGCCCAAATAAGTGTTTTTTTATAGCGAAAATATTTCATTTTTATATTTTTGCTACAAAGTTAAGTTATGAGAATAAAAATAAGCTTGTTTATTTTTTTGTCTGTGTTTAATATAGTCAGAGCGCAGGAGTTTATAAATTCACCTTTTTTATATGAGCAAGATAAGTATATAAATGAGGCATTGTTATTTACAGTTATTAAACCAGTTGATTATGATACCTTAGGTGCGCAAGATGATAGTGCTAAATATTTTGGTTTTAATCCTGCCATTTATTTATCTAATGCTTATGATGTGCAAAATAGGCAATTTATAACAAATTCTAAAATTGGGGTTAATTTAAAATTTAAGTATAAAGCTTTAAAAGTTGTTTTTTATCCTTTTTATGGTATTTATAGGAATAACATTTTTGCGGAGGCAATTGATACAACTGGGCATTTACCGCATTTAGCACCAGTATTAAGTAAATTGCCCTCAGGTTTTTATTCTTATTTAAATTTTCAAGGTTTTGTTCGTTATAGGGCGGCTGATTTTATAAATTTTGAGATAGGTCGTGGTAGGACATTTTTAGGGGATGGATATAGGTCTCTTTGGCTTTCAGATTTTTCTGAGCCTTATACTTATTTTCGGAGTATAGCTCAGATTTGGAGGATAAAATATTTGTATCAAATATCTTTTTTGGCAGACAGAAATCCTCAGTTAGGGTCTGGTTTTTTTCGAAAATATAATTTTACACATTTATTAAGTTTAAATTTTTTTAAGCGCTTGAATATTAATATGTTTGAAACTGTAATGAGTGCAGCATACGATGATAAAGGTTTACATCGAGGGATAGAACTTTCATATCTGAATCCTGTTATTTTTTTTCGGTCTGTGGATTTGATTTTAGGTTCTCCTGACAATGTAATTATGGGGCTTGGAGGTAGTTTGCGCATTTTTAAAAATACACGTATTTATGGTCAGAGTTTCATAGATGAGTTTCTTATTGCTCATTATCTTGCGCGTAAAGGTTATTGGGATACTAAGTATGGTTTGCAGGCAGGTATAAAAGTTTATGATCTTTTTAATATTCGTGGTTTATATTTTCAGACAGAGGCTAATGCAGTTCGTCCCTATACATACTCACATAATACGATGTATTTGGCGTATGGTAATTATTATCAGCCATTAGCACATCCTACTGGGGCAAATTTTTATGAGGGCTTGTCTATTATATCATATCATCGTAAAAATTGGTTTTTACAGTTTAAATTCATTAAGCAAGTAGCCGGAGTTGATGATAGCTTGAATAATGGTAAAAATATATATCTTTCTTATCTTTCGCATTATAAAGAGACTGGTAATTATATAACGCAAGGTATCCGAACAGAGCTCAATTATGCAGAGATATCTTTTGGGTATAGATATGCAGATTTTTTTACGCAGATTTTTGCTACTTATCGTGCTGTTGGTGTTAGCCGTAATTTAATTATTGGTATGTCTGTAAGTTTTAATGCTTGGGATAAACGTTATTGGGATTGGTTTTAAGCGGATTAAGCCAATTTTTCATAATTTTTTATTGCAATTTTTATTTTCGTATTGAATATTTTACTTAAATATCCTAAATAAGCGATTAAAGAAATAGCTTTTAGTTGTTATCCATGGAGAAAGTGGTATTGTAATATTCGTATGTAAAAAGAATAATTTTTGTGGTTGACCTTTGTAAGGGAATACAATGAATTTGTCTTTTTGAGTTCCTACATTAACTGAATAAGCCGGATTTAGGAAGTTTTTTGGCATAAAGTCAAGTTCTATATTGAAAATCATGTAATTAAAGCCTAAGAATAGTAGAATATTATTGTTTGTAAACATATTTTTATCAGCCCATGTACATGCAGGTTTATCAAGCCAATTGACATTTTCGCAAGTTTGCATAGCGAAGTTCATATTATATTTTAATCCAGCGGTAAAATATCGTTGTTGATCAAATATTTCTTTTCCGAATTTTACATAAAGAGGGAAACTTACTGAATGTATTCTGTGTTTTCGGATTAAATAATAGTTATGGTCGATTGTTGTATATTTTTCGGATATTCCGTAAGTGTTATAATGAGCGCCGATAATTATTCCTCCCATATCATTAGTAAAGTCAAAGTGGAAGTCGAAGCCGATGTTGAATCCGGGCATATAATCAGGAAAAAATATGCTATCGGGATATAGTTTCATTTCACCGTTGAAAGTTTTCAGGAATAGGTAATTATCTGTATCGGGTTGGGGGCTAAATGCATGATGGTTCATTCCTAATTTTATTACAAAGTATTGGAATTCCCATTGAGGATAAACGTTTGTAAATGAGAAGATTATTATTATAATGTATAGGATTTTTTTCATGATTTAATTTTTTAATATTTACCAAGGTCTATAAATCCAGAATTCTTTGGAATAAACGATTGCAGATGTATCACCTTGATATCCAGTACCTACGTATCCTTTATTTTCAATACCAAATCCGACGGCGTCTTTTATTCTTTGAATTTGACCGGTATATTGTGGACCTATTTTATAGTCTGCAATTGGATACCATTTGTCGGTATAAGGGTCGTATCTGTAAAGGTCTTTTAATAAGTTTTGTCCGTCGTATCCGAGTCCGACATAACCTTGATCTTCAATGTTAAATCCTACTGCTCCGGTTCTTGGGTTTCCGGGCATATTTTGTCGTTTTATCCATAGTGCTTGCGAATTTTTTTCCGGTGGTATAAATAGCCAAAGGTCGTTGTAGTATGTTGTTTGACCATTTACATTTTTTTCTCCTGTTCCGACGAAAGCAGTATTGTTGATAACGAAAGCTACGGCATTATGGCGTCTGTATTTTTCGCCATCGCCGCCTATTTCTGTCACGGATTTCCAGACGATAGCACCTGAACTGTCTAATAATTCAGGGTGGAATTCAAAGAAGTATCCTACGTCAGTTCCATTTTGATTTTGACCTGTACCTACGAAAGCCCTGTTATTTATAACAAAAGCGACGGCACCTGCTACTGCGCTTGGGAATGGAGTTATAGCGTGCCATTGTCCATCTATGAATGAATATTTATAAAAGTTATTGTATTTTACAGTTCCGTCGAGATTTTCACCTGTACCTGCATATATTTCATAGTGCAGTCTTCCGTTGTTATCTCGTCGTGTGATACCGAAAGCTACATGATTTTTTAGATGTAGGGGGAGCTCTCCTGGTTGCTGTGTCCAAGTTTGGGTTTTCGGGTCATATTCCCACATATCGCCGAAATTGCCTGTATTATCTCTACCTCCTACTACAAAGCCGCATTTATATCCTTTTGAAGGGTCTATAAATGTAAAAGCTGCTGCTTCGGCACGTCCTAAAAGTCCTAAGTCATTTGTTATAAACCATTCATTTATTGGGGGGATGGTCGTATCTGTATATGAAACTGGTAGATATCCTGTATCTCCGCGAGATGTTATTACATAGGCTCTTACCCAGAAAGGAGTTTCTGGCATTAGGGATATTCGGGAGGTGAATATTCCTATGCTATCAAAAGGCCAGTTATAGTATCTACTGTATAAAGTGGTATCGTCGCCTATTATTGGAAGTGGATTTGTAGTAGACCATACATGTCCGTATTGAACTATGGTGTCTTGTACGTGTAGAAATTCACCTTTTATTATAGCGGAGTATGCGGTAATGGCGGGTTTGCCATTTTTTATTAAGATGGTATCTTTTTTAGCTGCTATTCTTAGTTCTACGTCATTACGGGTGTAAAAGGCATTTGGGAAATGAGGGCGCCATACGGAATATAGTGTATCATTATGACATGAATAGAGCAATATGAAAGTAAGTATGAAAAAAATAGCTTTTTTCTCAGACATTTTTAGCATTTTGATTTTCAAAGATACTATTTTTAAATGTTAAAAAAAATTTTTTATTTAGATTAACTTTTTTATAAAAATAGACTGATTATTAGGCACTAAAATTTATATCTTAATTGTAGTTTGATTTCAGATTTAGTATTTCCGTCTATTTCGTTAAGAGAGCCTTTGCTTATGATATCTCTATCTGTGTATGTTGTTTGTGCATATCTTGCCCATAATGTTAACCTACGAGTAATGTCGTATTTTAGCATTAGATATGTTCTATAACCTTGATAGAAGTATCCTGGTACGGAGAATGCATATAGCACGTCGTTTTCATAGGCATAGATACGGGCATCGTATGGAGCATCAAAAACTGCGTATCGGAAATATAGAGTAATAGGTATAAATGAAGGTTTATATCTGATGTCTTGGTATGCCATAAATCCGTATTCGTTTTTTTCGTGTTCTTTGTAGTAATGAGTTAGTTCTATGCGATTTTTTAGGATTATTCCGTTGTCCAAGTTCCAAGTTATATGATAGCGCAGTTGCCATTTTTCAGTATTCAAAGGATATTTTACGAAAGCTTCTGTTGCAATATTTTGTTCTTTTATTTCTTTTTTGAAGCGTAGATACATTGATATATATCGGGTAGGGGTGTAGTCTAATTGAAGTAAATAGTCTGTACCGTATGTTTCTGGGGCATTTACTCTGAAGCGTAGCCAAGGGAATTTGTAAAAATCAAAGTATGATGAGAGTTTAAACCGTTGATAGGGGAGTATTTCCATTCCCCAATATACTCCTTGTTCGTTTTGAGTACGAGTACCTTCTGCAAATGCATTTGAAAAATATGCTTGATAATCTTGTGAATAATTTCGGTATAATATTACTGAGGAGACGCGAGGTGCTAATGGTGCTATTATTCCGCTTATTATTGCTTTACCGAAGTTTTTACTTATTGCTGCTTCGCCAAATAGTATTAGTTTTTTTATGTAAAAAGTGTAGTTGATGCCTGCATTGAAATTTTTTCTTCCTTGGAATTGATATATTTGATAGGGTTTAGGTATTCGTATTAAATCAGCATTTATGTTATAGCTTACAGCAGTAAGACCAAGTTTATAGAAAGAGCCGCGATAAGTAATATTTCCGCCCCATAGAGTTTGTGAAACAGAGTGTTTATCAGCTATTTCTGAGGGGGTTCTATGGTAGCCTGTTATTTGTAGCGAGGTAATTTGAAGCACATTATTTTCCCCTTCGGCAGTATCAATCAATGAAATATTTCCATCTACTTTATGATGGGAAAAGAAAGAGGAGACTTCTAAGTTGTGGTATTTTATTGTGAAGCCAGCTCCTCGCATAAATCTATTTTCGTCTGTGGAGGAATATTTTCGTATTCCTTGGGGCTTTTTCTTTACATTTAGTACCAGTGCAGATTTACCGAAGCTTATTCCTGTCCATAGTACTAAGCCTTCCCCGAACTGTAATTGATAATCACCAATTACGATACGTTTAAATTTCCAGATGTTATTGAGCTGAATATGAGCTGAATAAAAATCAAAGCCATATTTTTGAGCACCGCGAAAAAATTGCTCACCAGCATCTTTTTCTGCTGTAATTCCTGCCTGTATCCTATCACGATATTGAAATTTATAACGAGTGTATAGTTTATATGGACTGCCTAAATAATGGGCTTTATTAGGGTTCTCATCCAGTACGCTGTCTGGGATGTTATATCCTTTTTGTGGTTGAAGTATAAATTTGGTACGTAAAAATAATTGTTGTCTTCCGTATTCAATGGCGTGTTTAAGCAGTAGTGTGTCAGATTTTTGAGCTTTGCCGACATATACAAATGGTAAAAGATGCCTGATGTCCTCATCTGTAAAATTTGGAAGTAATTGTAGTTCGTAAATGGTTTCAAAATCTCCATATTTTTTTCTGTAATTTAAGATATCGTCAATTTGCAGGTCATTGAGGAAATGTAAACGGCGCAGTTGCCCGCGAGTTGCGGTATTTAGATTAAGAGGATTTTCGAGGTAATAGTTCAGGTCATCATAAATTGTTGAAAAATCTACTTCTTGTTCGCTATTTGCTGCGATATCTTCAATAAGATCCTCTATAATTCTGTCGTTTTGAGCATATAAAGCAAATTGGCTGATAATTAGGATTATAAATAGGAAAATTCTTCTCATTGCAGAGATATTATTGATTATCCAAACAAAAATAATAAAAATCAAAGTGTTTAAAAATTTTGTTTAAATTCTTTTTTATTGATTAAGTTTAGGGCGTATCCGCAAGCCAAGAAGTGGCTTGCGGTCGGGCTACGGCTTGTATCTCGCAGTGGCTCGGCTTTCAGGTGCGATAGCTCGGCTCTCTAAGGCGGGCGGCAGCAGTCTGATGCCTGTCAGCTCGCCCGCCTAAAGCTCGCCTCGCTTTGCGGTGCGTGGGGCTTCGCTACATCGCTCAGCCTCCGCCCGCAAGCACCTGATTAGCCTCGCCTACTGCTCGCTAACCCGCCTTCGCCCTTACGCTATACTATTGCCTTTGTATCAACTTTATCTGAAAATGTGGACAGTAAACCTAATACATTCAGATTATGAATTTACCTATCTGATAGACCGCAAAAGCTAATATCCATGCTAAAAACGTTGTATATATCATAGCAAATAAAGCCCATTTCCAAGACCCACTTTCTTTTCGTATTGCAGCAATGGTCGCTATACACGGAAAATATAGCAATACAAAGATTATAAAAGCTAATGCTGTATGTGGTTTGAATATTTTTTCTCCTTTATGTTTGCCTTCTGTATATACTGCATTTTTTAGCTGTTTTTTTAAGCCTACTTCATTATCTCCACTTTCAAAAAGAACTGCCAAAGTACTTACGACAATCTCTTTTGCAGAAATTCCACTTATGATACTAACTGTCATTCGCCAGTCAAACCCTAAGGGACGCATAATTGGTTCAAAAAAGCGTCCAAGTTTCCCTATATACGAATTAGCTTGTTTGTAATATAATTTTTCTCGTTTTATGGCATTTATAATGCTATCTCTTTCTTTAAGATATTTTATTCGTTTTAAGCTATCTGCTTTTTTTAGTAGTGTTTGATAGTATATTTGTTGGTTTAAAATTTTATTGTCGTATTTTTCCATCTGCTTTTTTTGCAGAGGGAAATAGCCTAATGCCCATATTATTATTGAGGCAAAAAGTATTACTCCTCCCATTTTTTTTAGATATTCCCTTGCTTTATGCCATATATGTTTTGTTAAAACTTTTGCTGTCGGAATTCTATATGGTGGTAATTCCATCACAAATGGAGCTTCCTGATTTTTGAATAATATCTTTTTAAAGATAATTGCCACTATTATTGCTACTATGATGCCTGTTAGATATATAGAGAAAAGTATTGTTCCTGAGTATTTCGGGAAAATACTGCCTATTATCATTAAATATATGGGTAGGCGTGCAGAGCAAGACATAAAAGGATTTATGAGCATTGTTAATAGTCTGTCATTTTTATTTTCTATTGTGCGCGTCGCCATTATAGCTGGTACATTACATCCAAATCCCATCAATAGAGGAATAAATGATTTCCCGTGTAAGCCTATTTTGTGCATTAGTTTATCCATAATAAAAGCTACACGAGCCATATAACCGGTATCCTCCATTATTGAGATGAAAAAAAATAGTATCAATATGTTTGGGAGAAATACTAAGACGCTGCCTACTCCATTTATTATACCATCAATTAGTAAATCTTTTAGCATACCATCTTCCATAAAGTTATTTATAATATCGCCACATAAGTTGACGAACCATTCGAGCCATTCTTGTGGATATGCTCCTAATTTGAAGGTGGTGATAAACATTATCCATAGAAAAATTAGAAAAATAGGAAAGCCTAAGTATTTGTTAGTCAGTATGCTATCAATTATTTTTGTAGTTTTAAATCTATCGATTTTGCCTTCTTTGTATGTTTCTTTGAGAGCTCCTGCAATAAATCCATATCTGGCATCTGTGATGAGTGTTTCTGTATCTTCTTTTAGGTTTTTTTCAAGTTTTTTTATTTGCCTATTTGCGACATTAATTATTTCTGTATAGTTTAGTGAGTTTTTTATGATTCTATGTATATCTTTATCTTTTTCCAAAAGTTTTATAGCAATATATCTTGGAGCTATGCGATTTATAATATGCTCATTTCCAGTCTTTTTTATTGCTTTTTGAATTTCGCGTATAGCGTTTTCTATCTCTTTGCCGTAATATATATGAATATGACGGGAAAATTTGTCTCTGTCTTCAAATACATCAATAATGCGTTTTAAAAGTTCATTTATACCATAACCTTTGGAAGCGATTGTGGGAACAATAGGGCAGCCCAGTAATGTTGCCAGTCCTTCTTTATCGAGTGTATCTCCGCGTTTTTCGAGTTCATCGTACATATTTAAGGCGATAATGAGCTTAACGTCCATATCTATTAGTTGCGTAGTCAGGTATAGATTTCTTTCTAAATTTGAGGCATCAATTACATTGACTACTACATCTGGCATTTTTTCTATAAGATGATTACGTACATATATTTCCTCAGGAGAATAAGCTGAAAGTGAGTAAGTTCCAGGTAAATCTGTAATATGAAATGTATATCCTTCAAATTGGAAGGTAGCGTGTTTTTCTTCTACTGTGACCCCTCCGTAGTTTCCTACGTGTTCAGTAGCTCCGGAAGCAAAGTTGAATAGTGTTGTTTTTCCACTATTGGGATTGCCCACAAGGGCGATGTATATTTCTTTTGTTTTTATTTCTACTTTCTTTTTTATTGTTTCAGGTATGTATATTTCTTTTGGTTTGGAGATTGTATTCTCAGTTTGTTCGTAATTTTCCCCATAGATAGGTACTACTTCTATTAAGTCTGCTTCTGAACGTCTTAAAGACACTTCATATCCCATTACATTGTATTCTATCGGATCTTTAAGAGGGGCAAATTTTACTACTCTTACCTCTTTGCCTTTTACAAAACCCATCTCTATTATTCTTTTTCTGAATGCTCCTCTCCCTCGTACTTTTACTATTATACCTCGTTCATTTTCTTTTAGTTCAGAGAGTTTCATACTTTTTTTTTCAAAATTAGTTATTATGTACAAAGTTTGAAATACTTAGATTTAGGTATTTTACGTTTTATGAGGTTAATTTTTATCATTTTACTGTAAAGGATATTATTTTGAAATGTTTGTAGTAGTCTGGTTTTTATGCACAGTTAAGTTATCGTTTATAAATAAAAAAAGGTTGGGCAAATGCTTTGAGGCATTCTCCCAACCTTTGGGAATTATTAGGTAGGTATTTTTTTATATTATATCTGCTTCATTATCAGAAAAATAACGCATAAATTGAATTCTTTCAAACATTGCAGGATTTTTTACATTCTTTTGACTTACTAATCCTTTTAACTCATCGATTGTGTTAAAATTGTTTTTGTTCATATATTCTGTTAAAAAGTCTGTCATTTCTTTTATCACACTTACACCTTTTTTATATATTACAGAAGCAATTTCTACGGCAGAAGCTCCTGCGAGTATAACTTTTACCAGACCTTCTCCGTCGTGGATACCAGTAGAAGCAGCTAAGGAAGCATTTACTTTGCCATATGATAGTCCTATCCAGCGTAAAGGTAATGTTATCTCGTTAGGTGTTGAAAATACAAAACCCGGAGTAAGTTTACGAGTGTTTATGTCAATGTCTGGATTATAATGACGATTGAAAAGTACTATTGCGTCTGCTCCTGCTTTATCAACTTTTTTTATCATCTCGCCAAGATTGGTAAAATAATGGCTCATCTTTACAATTAAAGGAAGCTTTGTAGCTTTACGAACAGATTCTACTATTTTTATGTAAGTTTCCTCTATTTCGTTGCTTGTCTTTTTTATATCACTGGGAAGTAGGAATATGTTTACTTCAAGACCGTCTGCACCGGCTTTTTCTATTTGTTGGGCAAAATATGTCCATTCGTGATCACTAACGCAGTTAACGCTTGCTATAATTGGTATTGAAACCGTTCTTTTAGCTTCTTGAATTAGTTCTAAATATTTGTGGATGTTATCTTGCTTAATTTTATAATCAAAGTAGTCAATATATTCATAGTCGTATTCAAATTCCTTTGCTTCCTGTAAAAATTTGTCGTATTCAAAATGAATTTCTTCCTCAAAAATAGATTTTAATACTATTGCCCCGGCACCATTTTCTTCAAATTCTTTAAAATGTTTAGTAGTGCCTGTAAGTCCGCTACTGCTTATAATTACAGGACTTTTAAGGTCCAGACCGGCAAATTTAGTTGCAATTGTGCTCATATTTCAATGTTTTAATTTTTTGTGTTCTCAAAGCTATAAATATTTGTACAATAGCCAAAAAAATCATTAAAACTTTTTTTACTTTTCAAAAATATGAAAAAAACTCTTGTAGAATTTTTTTAATCTAAATATTAGTGTTAACTTATTGATTATAAGTGTGTTATATAAAATATTTTTCTATTTTGGGCGTTTAAAAAGTCGAAAAACAAAAAAATTACACTGCTATGAGGTATTTTTCATTTTTAATTCCCTGTTGTATCCTCTTATTGCAAACAGAATTGAAGTTTTTATCCAGCCCCAGATACAAAGAGATGAGTTTGAAATATTATTACTAAAAGAGAGATATCAAAGAAAATGTTTTTTACTGAAAACTTAAAAATTGCAAAACAATAGTACAACTAAAAATAAACTTTTAAATTTGTAAGAGTAAAAAATTTTAGTTATGGAACCTATAAATTCTGCTGATATTCAGCAACTTAATGAAAAAATTGAGAAAGAGAGTCAGTTTATTGAGCTTATTAGGCTTGAAATGAATAAAGTCATTATTGGCCAGAAGCATATGGTAAATAGCTTGTTAATAGCTTTATTAGCGGATGGTCATCTTTTATTGGAAGGTGTGCCTGGATTAGCTAAAACATTAGCTATAAAAACTTTGTCTCAGATTATAGACGTAAAATTTCAACGTATTCAATTTACACCAGATTTATTACCAGCAGACTTAATAGGTACTATGGTTTATAGCCCAAGAAATGAGGAATTTTACGTAAAAAAAGGTCCTATTTTTGCCAATTTTATACTTGCTGATGAGATAAACCGCTCTCCATCAAAAGTACAAAGTGCCTTATTAGAGGCTATGCAGGAAAGACAAGTCACTATTGGAGAACATACTTTTAAATTGGATGAGCCTTTTATGGTAATGGCAACTCAAAACCCAATAGAACAGGAAGGAACTTATCCACTTCCAGAAGCCCAAGTGGATAGATTTATGCTTAAAACTGTTATCTCTTATCCTAATTATGAGGAGGAAAGACTAATTTTGCGTGAAAATATTGGTAAAACTTTCCCTACTGTAAATAAAGTAGTGGATAAAGAGAAGATTCTTAATGCTCGTAAACTCGTACGAGAAGTATACATCAGCGATAAATTGGAAAATTACATTTTGGATATAGTTTTTGCTACAAGATTTCCAGAACGTTATTCATTGGAGAAACTTAAACCGTTAATTTCGTATGGAGCATCGCCTCGTGCATCTATTTTCTTAGCATTAGCTGCAAAAGCTCTTGCTTTTATAAAAAGACGTGGCTATGTATTTCCAGAAGATGTTAGGGAAGTTGCTTATGATGTCCTGAGGCATAGAATTGGTCTTACTTATGAAGCAGAAGCCGAAAATATAAAGCAAGATGATATTATCGCACAAATTTTAGATAAGATAGAAGTTCCTTGATATTTTTTTCGGAGCAGTTTTTATATGAAATTAAAAAAGGGGATTTGGGTTTATTACCCAAGTCCCCTTTGATTTTTTCATACATAACACCTCTGAGGCAATAACTTGCTCAGAGGTGTTTTTTATTTTATTCAATTACAATTTTCTGAGTGTAAATGTTTTGCCCATCTTCGACTTTTAGTAGGTAAACGCCAGCAGGTAGGTTTACACCTATTTTTTGAATACCTGCCCCTGAGAAATGTTTACTGTAAAGGGTTTTACCTGTCAGACTCAAAACCTCTACTTTGTAGTCTTTAATATCTTTATTTATAGAGAGATAGAAATTTCCACCGTTAGGATTAGGATATACGCTTATGTAGTTTTGTCTTTGTTCTGTTGCTGTTGG
>CAZWVR010000072.1:0-13312 GCA_964637235.1 uncultured Bacteroidales bacterium
CCCCTAAAAGTTATATCTTTATTAACGGCACATTGGAAGCTTTATATTGCCTTTTATATAAGGAAGGGAAAATACATAAAACCGGACGAGGTTTAGTTGATAAATTTAAATACAAAGAAAAATGTTAAAAAATAGCTTTTTTATACTAACTTTATCCCTTTTATTTGTAATGTATTCTTGTAGTAAGGGACCTAAAAATAAAATAAAAATAACCGATACTACACAAGTGAAGTTTGATACTTATGTGTATAATTTTGATACTATAAATCAAGGAGATAAGATAGTATATATTTTTACTTTCACAAATATTGGCAAAGCTCCTTATATAGTTAAAAATACAGGTACTTCTTGTGGTTGTACAGTAGCTTATGCGCCCAAAGAGCCTATAAAACCGGGAGAGAAAAGCTATATAAAAGTAGAATTTAATTCTACGGGGAAAATTGGTGAACAATATAAAACTATATTTATTGAAGGTAATAGTAAACCTTCCCGTATAGAATTAGTATTAAAGGGCTTTGTACGACCTCCAAAAATTGAAAATACAAACACAAAATAATTAAATTATGGAATTAGGATTTATTTTATTACAAGCAAAACCACAAAGCGGCGGTTGGTCTTTTTTAATTTTAATGTTATTAATATTCGTTGTAATGTATATTTTTATGGTTATACCGGAAAAAAAACGCCGCAAAGAACTTCTGAAGTTTAGAGAAAGCCTTAAACCTGGTGATCCTGTAGTGACTGTCGGAGGAATATATGGCAAAATAGTAAAAGTCACTGATAAGACTGTGCTATTAGAAGTGGATAATAATGTGAAAATTAAAGTTGATAAAAATAGTATTTTACGAGAACCTTCCGAAGTAGCTCAAAGATAAAACTTTACAAGGCTGGTGTTCTATCCAGCCTTTTTTTATTTATAAAAATCAAAAACTTAATTTGCGTAAAATTGACCAACTTCGCTTTTTTGTCCAATGAGTAGATAATAACTAAAAATAAAAGTTCCTATAAGGGAAATACCTCCTGAAACATAGAAAATATATTTTAATCCAAAGTAATCCATTACAAGTCCGGATATTATAGGAGCGATTATCATTCCTATACTCATAGCCGTATTAAATAACCCCATTGATGAACCCATACCATAACGTCTACCTATACGAACATTAATAGCTGTTGCTGCCGGCATAGATATTGCTCCGCCAAGTCCCATTACTAATGCTAATAGTAAAAAGCTCCAAAAGTTTTTTACTAAGGATATTAGAATTAATGCTAAACTACCAATAATAGAGCCAATAATAACCATATAAAATTTATTCCATTTATCTGCCAAATATCCAAAGATTCCTTGTAGTAGAGCCATTAAAAAAATATTGGTAGTAAGAATTAAACCTATTTTTGAAGGTGAAATATTAAGATATGCAGCCAATACCGGGAAGAAAGACAATACTCCCCCTCTTCCCATAGCATTTATAAATCTGTATATTAAAAGTCCTTTAAAAATATTAGTAGAAAAAATTTTCTTGATGGACATTGTGTGTTTTTTACCATGATTTTCTCTTTCAATGTTGATATTTACATCGGGTAGAAAAATCAATGTAAGTAAAAATGCGAACGCCGTTAAAGCTGTCATTGTATGGAAAACTGCATTAAATCCTAATTTGTCATGAATAAGCCCGCCTAAGAGAGGCCCACTACCCATACCTAAAAAAAAGGCAATATTGAATATTCCCATACGTTTGCCTTCATGCCCTTTACGTGAGGACTCTCCAATGTATGCCATAACTATGGGAATTACCATAGCCGAAGCAAAACCATGCAGAAAACGAATTGCTGATAATGCCCAAACATTTGAAGCTTGGATATATAATAAAGATATTACGCTATAACAAAATAATCCTACGACAATAAATTTTTTTCTGCCTTTTCTATCTGAAATTCTGCCTATTATGGGCATAAAAATCGCGCGTGATAGTGAAAAACCTGAAAATATTACTCCAAGCCATATACCTGTTGCCCCTAAATTTTTAGCATATATTGGCATCAGAGGTCCAATTATTCCAAGACCGAGCATTGCAGCGAATATCGCTATAAATAAAATTATAAAAATTCTACGTGCCGCTTGTTGTTTCATTTTGCTATTTAAAACCTCCCAAATATACTCTTTTTTTCTACAAAAATTTAAAACAGTCTTTTATATAAAAATCTCTTTTTTGAAACATAATCGCATTATTTACGTTCTTTTGTTAGTTAAATTAAAAATTAAAAAAATGATAGAGTTAACTGTAAAAAATTTAGAAGCTATTCAGGAACCTTTAAAATCGTACGTGCAAAATTATATAAATCAACGTGTTGAGGCTTTAAAACGTCTATTTAAACGTTATCCACAAAAGGTTCCTTTTGAAATTATAATTAACAAAAAACAAAAAGGCTGGAAGGTCGATTGTTATATTTATATGCAAAGTGAAACTTTATATTTTGAACAAAGCGGGAAAGATTTGAAAAATGTGCTGTCGGAAATTTTTAAGAAAGCAAAAAATCAGATAAAAAAACAAAAGTCTTTGGAGAGAAAAGATTATCTCTACAAACGAGAACGGTATCGCAAAAAGAAACTATCTCAGGCTGCTTTTGAGAAATTGATAGAATATCGTAAATCTAATAGTAGAGAGGCGTTTGATAAAGAGCTTGCTGACGTTTATGAAGATTTGCGTCAAGATCTTTACGATGGATATATTGAAAAAGGACTTTCAGAAAAAGAAGCACAAGAAATAGCTCAAAAACTTATGGAGAAAATTAAAAATGAAGTGTACGAAACTTTTGATTCACAGAAAGACGAAAGGGAGGAATTTTTAGAGTCCATCAGTGATATATCAGAATATTATCGTAAAGAGCAAAATTAAAATATTTACTTTTCTGAGTATATTTTAAAAGATGAACAAAAAGACTTTTTGACTTAATAATGTGAATGCTAACTATAATTTAAAAAAACAAAAAAAGGGGAGTGCATTTAGCACAGCCCCCTTGCAAGAATTTAGTTTTTTTACTACTCTAATGCTGGCAACTCTAAACCTTACAGCACAAGGTCTTTTTAAGAATTTAGATTTTAATTAGTTTTTACTGGTTCTTCAATTTTGAGAACTTCGGCGATAGCCTGCTTTAAAACATCTTTTGGTAATGCACCTACTGCTATCTGTGGCTGATCGTCAACAGGAATAAATAGCAATGTCGGAATATTTCTTATACCGAACATTGCAGCCAGCCTTTGTTCTCTATCTGTGTCAATTTTATATATTTGTATCTTATCGCCATATTCTTGTTGTATTTCTTCCAGAATAGGTGCAACGATTTTACAAGGTTGACACCAGTCTGCATAAAAGTCAATTATAGCAGGTACATCGCCTTCGTATTTCCAATCTTGATGTTTCTCAAAATTAAATACTTTTTGTTTAAAAGTTTCTTCGTTTAAGAATTCAATTTGTCTCATTTTTTTATATTTTTTTTAGTTAATATTCAATTTGGCTCTGCAAAGATAAACAATAAAAATGCCATTAGCAAGTTTATGACATTTTTTCATATTTTTTGACTTTTTATTAACAAATAATTTACTCTAAATATTTTCAAGAAAAATCTCATTGAAATAGCAAAAATAAAAGTTTTTTGCTAAAAAAAAGATAGTTTTTAATAGTTTTGCATAAAAAAAGAAAATGAAAACATTAAGAATTTTTTCGGGATTGTTAATTGTTTTATCGGTAGTTTTTCTTAACTCTTGCCGTAAAGATCAACCTTACCTTACATGTAAAATCAATGGTAAGGAATTTACTTCTCTATTTAGGGTTTCTTATAGAGGAAATTTACCTGTTGTTGGTGAGTCATTTCTGATTACCGCCACAGATGGAGCCGTTGTCACTGAAGGGCAATATTTAACTATGTTAATACGTGGGGTGCAAGAGAAAGATTACAATTTAGATGTAGAACTAACAAATGGTGTATATCAAGCAGCTGCGGTATATAAACCAAAGGGAAAAAATGATACAACCAGCACTTATAAATATTATGGTGTATCAGGACATATTACTCTTACCAAAGTTGATGAAAAACATAAGAAAATCTCTGGTACATTTGAATTTACTCTGAAAAATAAACTTGGCGATGTGGTAAAAATTACAGAAGGAAAATTTGAGAATCTTTCATATATACAGGGTGTGTTCTCTACCGAGGAATTTAATGAAGATGAAAATCAACAATAAATTTTAAATGATTGATTTTGTATTCTCATAAGGGATCTACGGGTTTTGTTTTTCCCGTGATCCCTTTTGTTATCTTTTCTTTCTTACTGGTATCAGATATAGCTTAATATATCGTTCTTTTTGGTTATTGTTTAAATTAGGAAATACTTTATAGTTGCCTGGCGGTAAAATAAATCCTATTGGATTAGGTACAAATTTGCCGTATTTGTTTTTTTCAAAAGCTTTGAAAATTGTATTTTTATTTTCTATCCAAAAACTTGATGCATTCGTTTCATATCTAATAATTTTATAGCTTTCTGATAGATATACCCCATCAGATTTTAATTGTGCAGAGCCTTTTTCTGAATATTGTCTTCCTTGCAATATAACTTCCTGACTATAAGTAATTTGCCAGAATATGCCGATTAGGAAAATTACTAAAAATGTTATTTTTTTCATTAAAAATGATTTTTTACAAAAATATAATATTTTTTGCGTAGAATATATTAAAATTCTAAATCAAAATACTTAAAATCAAAAGATTTTGCGTTTTTATCAAAGAGAATACCGACAATGGCGTAAAAATGTAGTATTCTAAAAGTCTTAAATAATAAACTGTAAATTTGTCACCATAAATAAAACATATTATTTTTAAATAAATTTTACCGATGAAAATAGTTATTACAGGACCTGAATCAACAGGGAAAACAACTACTGCAAAATATCTTGCTCGTCGTTTTGATACAGTATGGCTCGAAGAGTTTGCCAGGACATATGTGGAGAATCTTAAACGCTCATATACATACGAAGATGTAGTGCTTATAGCACAGCGACAGATAGAAAGAGAAAAAATATTAGCTCGTAAATATAGTTTGTTTTTTGTAGATACAAGCTTAATTATTATTAAAGTTTGGTTTGAAAAGGTTTTTGGCAAATATCCTTATTGGCTTGATAATCAGATTGTTAAGCTTAAAGCAGATATGTATTTGCTAATGTATCCCGATATAGAATGGATTTATGACCCTGTACGAGAAAATCCCGGTAAAAAACGTTTTGAGCTTTTTTATGATTATAAAAGATATTTGGACAATATAAATGCTAATTATGCAATTATAAAAGGACAAGCAGAAAAACGATTGCAAAATTCATACTTTGCTGTTGAACATTTTTTAAGAAATTATTATTTTAGCAAACAGAAGTAAAAAATAAGAAAATGAAGCTTTTCTGTAGTGCTATAATGCTATTTTTTACAAGTTATATATTAGCCCAAAATAACGATGTTGTGGATTATAGCGATTATACGCGTACTGTTTATTGGTTTGATATAGGGATACGATTTACTAAGGAGAAATCCACAGGACTTGAAACAATGGAATTAGTATATTTTGGGAAACGAATTAAGTACGGCAATGTTGAGCAATTTGATAAACATCTATGGCATAATCTTTCAATAGGTAAAGGTATTGCAATAGGTCCATTTAATACTTATAAGGAAGCTGTTTTAGCTAATAAGTTATATAATTTAAAAAATCTTAAAAAAGATACTACTGTAAATTTAAAGGACGGTAAGACTTATTATTGGTATTTGGTGAAAATAAGACGTTATAAACGGTTGCATTCTTTGGATTTTCAGCGTATGGCAGCACGTATAGCTTCTGGTGATTTGGAACGGTTTATTACAAATATAAAAGTAGCTTTACCTAATTTTGAGCTGGCTATTGGTCCATTTACATCTCAGCCCGAAGCTGAAGAGTCTAAGCGGCTATATCGTTTAGAGGAATGATTCTATTGATTAACTTTTTTTTATATATTTTCGTCAGAAATTTTTAATACTTTTTGATATGAAAAAAAATATAGTTGTCTTTTTCGCTGCGATGTTTTTTTCATATATGCTTTATTGCCAGAATGATAGCCTTTTTGAATATGTTTATCAAGGAAATTATCAGAAGGTTGAAAATTTGCTTAAAAATGGTGCAGATCCGAATATAACTACTGCTGAGCATATCTCTCCACTGATGCTTGCAGTAGATAATAGAGATACTGCAATGGTGAGATTATTACTCTCTTATAATGCTGATATAAATATATTACCAGCTCCACCTTATCCAACGGCTTTGGAAAATGCGATAAAATTGCATTATAATGAAATAGTAAAAATGTTAGCTAATTATTACTCAGTAAATATACCAGATTCTATGGGCTATTATCCCTTAGATTATGCTATAAAGTATAAGAATTATGAAGCTTTGCTAATGCTTTTAAATGAAGGGGCAGGAGCGAGAATAAATGCTCGTATGTTTAAAAGAGTAATTGATGATAATGAACCGGAGTATTTATCTGCAATGATTAACAGTTATTGCCATATACAGTTAGATTCGGCATTGGAATATGCTTTTAAAAAGAAAAAATATTGGGCAGTTGATACTATCCTTAAAAATGCTTTTGTAGAGGATTTTTGGGATAAATCACTTATGGAAATTGTTATTGAATATACCTCTGATACTGCATATTTATCTCAGGCTTATAAAATAACATCTGAGGGTGGTGGGTATATTAATTTTAGAGATTTATATAACTCGTTATGTTTCTTTAATCCTAAGGCTTATAAGATTATTTCTGGAAAAATTAAGAAAAAAATTCAGTTTCCTATGTTAGGACGTTTTTCTTTTGGAACGGATTTTATATTTTCTCCTTATGATTTTCAGCCGGGATTATATATAAATATCTGGGAAATACGTCAGAATTTTTCTTTAAGTATTGGTTTTAATAGTAGGTTATGGGAAAATCGTGTACAAATTCAAAATTCATCAAAAACTTATTTACAAGTTTGGGAGAAAAAACAGACTTTTTATTTAACCTTTGAAAAGGTCTTTTTTATGAATAGAATAGGAATAGCGCCTCAGATAAACACTTATTTCCAAATAGCACAATACAGAGGTATTGAGTTCTCTCAGCCTTTTAAACTGCATTATTCGCCGGGTTTATCTCTTATTTATAAAGCAAATCCTCATTGGATATATAGATTAAATTATCTGTATATGAAACAAAATGTGTTGCCTAAATCCCCACATTTTTTTAAATTATCTCTTGAATATTATTTTTGTGCACATAGCTCTACGAATTAAATTTTTCTATTGAATGTTAATTTTTTAATTTTGTACTAATTCTTAAATTTTTAAAAATGAAAAAGATATTTTGGTTTTTTATTTTAATATTATCGGTAAGTAAGGCAGTGCCTCAGTCATCGGTAAATATGTTTATTACAAAAAAAAGCTATTATAATCAACTTTTTAATGTAAATGAACGAGAGCGTATTGCAGGGGCTATTGCTGATATGAAAAAAGCTGATAAGTATTGGAGAAAATATAATAAGTTTAAAAATAAAGCTAATAGGTTTGATATTAAGCATATACCTATGTATAATAAGAGGAAACAGAAAAGATATCAGCGTAAGTATAATAAGTTTATGAGTAAGTCAGTTAAATTTGGAATTAAAGCACTTAATATACAGGAGCCTGAGATTGATATTATTACTAAAATTTTTGCAGCTAAGTATTCAAATTTAAAAAAGAATGTCCAAAAAGATGATACTCTCAAATTTATTGAGAAAAAATTAGATGAGGCTATTACAAAAAATTTGCATAAAATAGATAGTTTAGGGCGATACCATGGTACAAGTTTTAATATTCAAAATAATTTTAAAATTCAAAATAATATTTTAAAAATTAAATGTGAAAATTTGTTAAATTATCAGTATTTTTTTGCATTAAGGAATAATGATAATGATGTGATAAGAGAATTGCTAAAAATGTATCCTTATCCTATTGATAAAAAGGTAAAAAATGAGGCCAGCGAGCAAACTTATGTAGTTCTTACACCACCTAAATATATAAAAAAATACGATGCAAATAAAGATCAAAATTTAGTAAAATATGAAAATAATTTGATAAACATGAAAATTTCGGCTGATGATAAAAAAAACTTGGCGGAGGTGTATAAATATAACTTAGAGGGTAATAAATATCTTGCAGCAGCAGACTCCCTTTTGTTTGTTGTAAATTTTTATAATAAACAATTACAGTCGTTATCAGTTAAAGATAAGGAAAATAGAAAACTTTTAACAGATACCATTGCTAAAATAAAGAAATTGATAAAAGAAAATAGACGTAAAGGTTGGCTTAATTATATTTTAGCAAATCAGTGGCGTTATAGGATATATCATACAAAATTGGATAGTTTGTCTAAGCATATAAATAAGAAAAGTTTTAAATCTTTAATAGATAGTGCAGAGTTATGGTATAATAAGTCTCAAAAGATACCAGAAAATACCTTAATTCAATTGGTAGCTAAAAATAGGAATCTATTGATAGCAAATGAATATAATATAGCTGCTTTTTCGTTATATTATAATGGAAGCTATAAACCAGTATCTTTAATTCCTAAGGTATATACTCAGCATAATCAGCAGAAACCGCATTCTAAGTCTAAGCCTAAAAAGAAGCATAAAACTCATAAAGTACGTCAGAACAATAAGAAATCAGTTCAATGGTTATATACTTATTCTTCAACACATAGGAAGCCTAAGAAAGTCTATGAAAAGGGGAATTATTATCGCGTATATATAGGGTATTCTACGAGTTTATTGCCTACAACAGAACTGCCTGATTATGAGCCTTATTATTATATACAGGAAGAGGGAAGCAAGGTGAAATATTTTTATGTAGGTTCATATAAGTCAGAAGCAGAAGCTAAACGAGCAGCAGCAGAATTAAAGCAAAGGGGTTATCCTACAAAAGTGGTATTATTTGTAGATGGTAAAATAGGTAAACATCCAGTAAATCAGTGCATTACGCCTGTTGAACAGGTTTCAGAACCGACGGTACAATATCCAGATATTACTAAGACAAAATATTTGATATACGCTATACAAATAGGGACATTTAGCAGTCCAAAGACAAAAGATCAGTTAAAAAATCTTAGTCCTATTTATCAAAAAATATTGTCAGATGGACGAATTCAGTACTATTTAGCACCAATTTATTCTTATTCTGATGCTGAAAATAAATTACAGATTGTAAAAAACAAAGGTTTTGATGATGCAATAATAGTGGCATATAATAATGGCAAAAGAATTTCTTTGACAAAAGCTAAAAAGATAGAGAATTCTGTCAAACAAGCGAAAAAAGTTATATATAGGGTACAAATAGGGGCATTTTCAGATTATTTATCCGATACGCAGTTTAAGGAGCATTTTGGTAAGATTTCATCACTTTATCCAATATATACTTATGTTAAAGATGGTATGGTAATATATTCAGCAGGGAATGCAGAAAATAAAGAGGAGGCTCTTAATATTTTGAGGCAGATAAAGAATATGGGTTATAAAGATGCCTTTATAATTGAGTTTAGAGGTAATAAGTTGATAAAATAGGGAATTTGCTTATTGCGTTAGGGATTGGAGCGATATGAGGAGAAGGCAAAAACATTGCTGCGGCTTGGCGGCGGAGGCTGAGTGTCAGCGAAGCCCCACGCACGCCAAAAGCATCATATTTACTCTGTAAGATAAACCTTATATTTTGATTATACATTGAGCAAAGTGCATTTATGTTTAATTGCCGCAGCTGTTTTTGCCGAGCCGAATATAAGCGGAAAGCCCGACCCGAACGAGCTGCATAGCAGCGAGTGAGGGGAACGCCCTAAAAACATTTATAATAAGTTGTTTTTTTGGGTAAAAATTGCTTTATTTGTAAAGTTTACTTAACATAATTACGATGGTCAAATTAAAACATATAATTTTCACATTATTTGGTATAGGTATATTTATAGCTTCTTGCAATAAAGCCCAAGAAGTGGTTAATTATGTAGAGTTAGGAGAGAAGACTATTGGGAATGCGGCTCTTGATATAGTTCATAATCAAGTGGATTATGTATTGATAATTGTGCTTGTACTTTTAGGAGTAATTATCATTGGAGCGTTCTTTTATTTATTTACTAAGGTAATTCCTTTGGGTTTATGGTGGAAAGCCCAGCTTTCAAAAGTTCGTTTACCATTACATCGTTTGTTATTGATGTATTGGCGTGGCATCCCGCAAGAGCCTATTATTACAAGTATGATTACAGCAAAAAATGCGGGTATCGATTTAAGTATAAAGGAGTTAGAAGATGCTTATTTAGCCAAAGTAGATATAAAAAAGGTTATAGATATGCTTATAAAGGCGTATAATTCTCATATTGATACGTCTTTCCAAGAATTGAGGAAATATTATTTAGCTGGTGTAGATTTAGATGTGTTAATAGAAGCTATGATAATAGCCAAAAGTGCTGATATTGAAACTACATTGGAGGAGTTAGCTACATTATACCACACACAGGCAGACATTATCCGCATTGTAAAAGCAAAAGTGGCAGCAAAGAATTCCGGTTATAATGTTGAATTTAACGATTTAGCAGAACATTATTTAGCAGGAGGTAATATTGAAAAGACAGTAGAAGCTTATGTAGCAGCTAAGACCGCAGGATTAAAAGATTTTGATTTTCAAGATATTGCAAATATTGATTTAGCTGGATACGATGTATTTGATATTGTTGAAAAAGCTATTATTCCACGCGTTGTCGAAGGGGATAGAGTAAGAGGCGTAGCTCGCGATGGTGTTGAACTTTCAATGAAGGTTAGAGTGACATTAAGAGCAAAGTTGAAACATATTATAGGTAGTCCAGAGGAAAAGACGATACTGGCGAGAATAAATGAAGGTTTAGCCACGGAAATAGGTCTTGCCGAAAGTCATTATCATGTATTAGAAAATCCTTATGAATTAGCAGATAGGGTAGAACAGAAACGTTTGGACGAAGGTACTGCTTTTGAAGTATTGTCTATTGATGTTTCAGATATTGAAATTGGTAAAGATGTGCATGCCGAATTAGAGACGGAAAGAGCTCGTGCAGAGGCAGAGGCTGCTCGTGCAAGTCTTATAAAAGCAGAAGAAAAAGTGCAAAAAGCAATTGCAGCAGCATTTTTAGATGGTCAAATAAGTGTTGAATTATACGAAAAACTTAAAAATTTACAGGCAGATACCAAAATGCGTGAATCTATCGGTAAGATATTTAATGAGGAAGGCAATGATGAAAATGAAGAGGAGAAGGAAAATGAAGAAAATCAAGAGTAAATTCCAAGGACGGAGGTAATAGGTATTTTTAAGATTTAATCCTCCGTCCTATCTATTTTATTCTTTATTTTCTGTTTCTTTTTCTTTATTATCCTCAGTTTGTTCGTCGTTTTCTTCTTCAAGTTTTATATAGCCGTGTTTGAGAAGTAAATTATACCATTTTATAATTTTTTTCATATCCGAAAATTTTACTCTATCTCGGTCATATTCAGGAAGGACTGATTCAATAAACTTCTCAATAGCCTGTTTATCAGACATTTTTATATCAATTTCTTTGCCCTCTGTTTTTTTTAGTATTTTACGGAAAACATCTTTAAGAGGTATTTCTCCGGTTTCTGTAAAGACTGATATATCTTCCAATGTACTAATTCTATAATGTGAAAAGGCAATCATTCTTTTTTTTGAGGATATAGCCTCAACTAAAACCCCGTTTTTAGTAGTATTTATAAATTTGTAGAGTTCTGGGTATCCAGAAATAGCTAATATTTTTTTTAGGTCCATGGTATTATTTTTTTATAAACTCCAATATAGCATTTTTTTGATTTTATCTTTAAAAATACCTTTTACATCAATAAAGATGCCGTCTTTATTTGAAATGGATAAGAAATAATCTTCATCTAAATTTTTATATTGATTATGGGCAACAGCCACTATTATAGCATTGTAATTTTTGCCGATAGATTTACTGAGTTTAATTCCATATTCATTTTCAACTTCTTGTGGATCTGCGTATGGATCTACAACATCTACTTCTACTTTAAAAGCTTTTAGTTCGTTGATAAGATCTACAACTTTGGTGTTTCTGATGTCTTTAATATTTTCCTTAAAAGTTATTCCCATTACCAATACTTTTGAGCCAATAATATTTTTATCTTTTGCAGCCATAAGTTTTACAGTTTCTTGTGCTACGTATTGCCCCATATAATCATTTATAGACCTTCCAGCAGTAATTACTTGTGGATGATAACCGAGTTCTCTTGCTTTATATACAAGGTAATATGGATCTACACCTATACAATGTCCACCGACCAGTCCGGGAGAGAAGCGCAAAAAGTTCCATTTTGTTGCGGCTGCTTCAATAACTTCGTAAGTATTTATTCCTATTTTGTTAAAAATTATAGAGAGTTCGTTCATTAAGGCTATATTTACGTCTCTTTGTGTATTTTCAATAATTTTAGCAGCTTCTGCCACTTTTATACTTGAAGCTTTAAATATACCGGCTTTTACAATAGAGGCATATAGTTTAGCAATTTCTTCTGAGGATTCTTCATCGCAGCCGGAGGTTATTTTGACTACGTTAGTAAGTGTATGGACTTTATCGCCGGGATTTATTCTTTCTGGGGAATATCCAACTTTAAAGTCTTTGATATATTTTAATCCGGAAGTTTTTTCTATAACAGGGACGCAATCTTCTTCTGTGCAGCCCGGATATACAGTGGATTCAAAAACGACATAATCACCTTTATCAATGTATTTACCTACTGTGCTACAAGCAGAAAGTAACGGTTTTAGATCTGGTTCTTTATGTTCATCGATGGGTGTTGGCACTGCTACGATGTAGAAGCTTGCCTCTTTTAATTTTTCGGGATTAGAAGTAAATTCAATATCAGTTCCTTCAAAAGCTTCTGGCGGTACTTCCTCCGATGGGTCTATTTTTTGTTTTAGTTTCTGGATATTTTCTTCTTTGATATCATAGCCTATAACTGAATATTTTTTTGCAAATTCTAATGCCAGAGGCAATCCTACATATCCCAGACCTATTACTGCTATTTTAGCTTGTTTGTTTTTAAGTTTTTCAAACATTGCTTAAAAGTTTATTTTGTTTAATAAGGGGTGATATTCTCCGCGTTTACCTATGGGTTTTGTATTTCGTATTGCAAATACTGTTTCAATAGCACTTTTGGCGTCGTTTAAGCCGAAGCCTTC
>CAZWVR010000073.1:0-13144 GCA_964637235.1 uncultured Bacteroidales bacterium
ATTACTGGCGTTATCACTTATGCTTATGGACATTACAAAATTAACCCGAGAGATACTAACGACGTTGAGGAAGTAATAATAATTACCCCTGACGCTACCATTTTGCCACCTGATGAACAAATAGCAGGCGATACATTATTTATTGATGAAAATATAAACTTTGGTAATGCTGTTGCTGTTGTTAAGTTTAAGATTTCTGATTTAGGTAATGATGGACTGCCAACAATAGTTACGAGAGCATTAACAGTGGCAGGTCCTCAAAATACAGCTAATTTCAGACAAGAACTTGAAGGTGGTGTATTGATAGATCAAGATAACAATATCGTTTCGTACAGTGCAGACCCAATAATTAAACCCGATAGCATAATATTACCTATTGACGGCTCTACTATGACAATTCCCGATGGACAAACAGTAGAATATACTGCTTATTTGTGGCTAAGAGCAGATAGTGCTGTTGATGGTCATGTTTTGCAGTTGCAGGTAAATGCAGACCATGGTTTCATTGCCGATTCTACTGGTAGTCAATTCGTAAATCAATTAGATAATGCTATAACCAGTGAGCCATTTATTATTACTTATCACCCAACAGGTGTGCCTATGCTGGCAACAGAAATATATCCTAATCCTGCAACTGACTATGTTAAATTTAGGGGTATAGACGTTGTTAAGGCACAAGTTCTTACTGTTAACGGTAAAGAAATTATGAATTTATCTGTACAAGATAATACATTGAATATTAGCTCATTATCAAGCGGTACTTACTTATTGAAACTTATTACGAAGGACAATAAGCTTATTATTCACAAATTGATAAAACACTAATTAGCTTGAAGAATTAGCCAAAAGGGACAGTCAAAATTCCTTTTTATGGAAAAGGGATGGAGGCTGTCCCTTTTTTATAGGTTAATCCCTAATCTATACTTTTAGGTAATAGAAAAAGTATTATAGATTGATAATTAGAGAGTTAGCTTGAATTTTTTATTACCTAAAAATAGACAATAGAAAAGTCAGCAATGTCCTGTCTATCAAAGATTTATAAATTTCTTATTGCCTAAAATAGAGATGTTAGGAGTTAGCTATTTGCTCTTGCTTTTAGAGCGGAAAGCAAAATAAAGTCTCTCCTTCCAATAGTCTAAAAGGAAAATGAGGATTTTTTATTCTACTGAATATGCAAGATTCAAAAGTGTAAAATAGTGTTTCGGCAGTGGCATATTATAGTTAAGGTAATAATTTTGAAAAATTTGACAGTCCGATAGATTGGCTTTTAGTATTTTAATTATTTCAGTGTTTTGTTCAAAATCTCCGAAAATAGTTATTGGAGCATCTTTATCGTTTTCAAACATTTTTAGTATAATATAGGCTGCGTCGGTAATATCGGCAATTTGAAAGCTTCTTACATTTAAAATACGCTCTACGTCTGTTTTTGCAATATCTAAATAATTTGCAAATATATTTATTGCGCTTCTTTTATTGCTCAATGCATAATTTATTAGTACCGAAGCATGACTATAAAATGTTATTTCCGGGATTTTTTCAATTAAAAATGTAAGTAATGGATTATCAATAGAAAACAGTACGTATATGCCTGTTTTTACTTTATTGAAATGGACTTCTTGTGTAGGTGAAATTTCAAAGTTTATTTTAAAAATTTCATTGATTTTATTTTTGTCAAAAAATTCTTCTGGAATTAGGATGAACTCAGGATTTTGCAATATTAATTTTACTTGCTTATATTTTTTTGTCAAATATTTATCTTGTTCGAAAATATTTTTTACACTATCGATAAGGGAAATGTCAGGATTTAAATTATAATGTACTTGTGCTAAATAAATTTTTCGTATTGGATCGACTATACTATAAGAAAGAGAGCTATTACTTAGTAATATCATTAAAGTATACGACGAAAGTTTTGAAGTATTGAAATTTGTATCAAAAACTGATAAGTCTTTCATAATTAAAGATTTTAATCGTCCCAATTACCGGCAGTTGTGACTTCTGTCATAGAACCGATAATAAGACCTGGATATTCGTCATTATCCCTTGCAGCGTCATTAAGATTTATAACCATTTGTCTATTAAGTCCTTTTAGATAAGTGTTATTATGTACTCTAACTTCAAATACAGGCATTACAGCATTTGAAAGTGTTTTTATTTTGCCTGCACGGATTTGAAATTCTTCTCTCGGATTACTGAAAGGAACGTATTTCAATGTGTCTGGATCATAATTTTTGAATAAAGTATCTTTTACAGCGATTTTTATTGTATCTCGTTTAATAATTCCAAGTTCAATAGCTTTTTTCTCACCTTCTTTTTTCCCGTATTTTACGAATAAACTATCTGGTAGCGTACCTTTCTGTTTTACAATTAAAATGGAATCGTGCTTTATAAAGTCTATTAAAGTATCAAAGCTACCTGTGTATCTTCCATATTTTGAACGAAATGCAACTTCAGCATCTCTGATTTTTATAAGTTTCTTTTTTACGACCTCTCTACGATATTTATATGCTTTTTGGAAACGTATTGGTTCCATTATACCGTCGTATATTAGATAACTTAAATATATGGCTATTGCCAATAATACCAAAATAATAATAGTTTTGACAGTTTTATTCATTTGAAATATTTTTTTGCAAATTTAAAATTTTGCCAGTAAAAAAAAAATTAAAACAGTTCTTTTATAATTTTTTCTACCGAAATGCCTTCTGCTTCTGCTTTATAATTTTTTATAATTCTATGACGGAGTATTGTATATGCGACTTTTTGCACATCTTCAATATCAGGGGTGAATTTACCTGAAAGTGCGGCATTAGCTTTTGCCCCTATAATAAGGTATTGAGATGCTCTGGGTCCTGCTCCCCAACTAATGTATTTATTTGCCCAAGGATGTGCTTTCGGTCTATTAGGTCGTGTTTTATGTACTAATTCCACAGCATATTTTATAACATTATCGTTTACAGGGATTCGTCGTATTAAACTTTGAAAAAATAAGATTTCTTCTTTACTCATTACAATATTAAGTTCTATATTTTTTTCTGCTGTTGTATTTTTTACTATTTCTATCTCCTCCTCGAAAGATGGATAATCCACGACAATGTTATACATAAATCTATCTAATTGAGCTTCTGGAAGAGGATATGTACCTTCTTGTTCTATCGGATTTTGGGTAGCTAAAACAAAGAAGGGTTCTTCTAATTTATAGGTTTTACCTGCTGCTGTTACTGCTTTTTCTTGCATTGCTTCCAGAAGTGCGGCTTGTGTTTTTGGCGGAGTTCTGTTTATTTCGTCGGCAAGTATGATATTTGCAAAAATAGGTCCTTTTACAAATCGAAAGTTTCTGCTTTCATCTAATATCTCCGTTCCTATGATATCGGAGGGCATTAAATCTGGTGTAAATTGTATTCTTTTGTATTTTAAACCTAATATCTGGGCAACCGTATTTACAAGCATAGTTTTTGCTAAGCCAGGCACTCCTACAAGTAGGGCATGCCCTCCACTGAATATAACTGTTAGCACTTGATGAATAGTTTCATGTTGCCCTAAAATTACCTTACCGATTTCTTTTTTGAATTGTTCATATTTTTCTTTGAGAGCTTCTATTGCCTCTACATCGTTTTTATAGTTCATATCCAAAATTTTACGCCTTAAAAATAATACTTTTTTTATTTTTACAACATCAAATAACTATAAAATGAAAAGAATTATTATCCCATTTAAAGATTATTGGTTAATTTATAAACCTGAAAATAAGGAAATTATTAACTTCCCACTTTATTTTTTTATAGATATTTATCAGCAGAAGATTACTGCTTCTCATTTCTATAAAATGTTTTATTTGCAAGGCAAAAAGAATTTTGTCAATAACATCTATAATCTTATTGAAAAGCAAAATATTGAAATTAATGGCAAAGTTTATTCATTAGAAGATTTTTTTGGCGATAACATTTCAGATACTAATATTTTTATATACGAAGAAAAATTGTCGGATATCAATTCTAAGCTTGAAAATAGTGCTATTAATACAAAAGATTATAAGTTTTTGACTAATTATATTTTAAAGCATTATCTTTTAAATGCTCATTTTTCAGGGGGAAGTATAGCTGTTGTTCAACAAATAGATAATAATCTTAAAATCAGTGTTTTTTCATTAACTGGCTCTTTTGAAAAGGTTGAGGAATATTTTTATGAAGGAGTTCTATATGACCCAATGTGTTATAATACAGCCAATATCATTATTGAAAATATTGGCAAAATATATCGGAGCTTTGATGAAAACGAATTTAATAAAGAAAGAAGTATTTTGTACTTCAAGGTCGATGAAGTAGTACGTAAATTACAAAATGTTGGAAATAGAATAACTTTAAGTGTCGGACTTTCAGACCAGAAGCGATATATAGTAAATTTATCGGTAGAGGAGGTCATTTCAGCAGCTGAAATTTACCTACGTAAAATTTTTTCTTTTATAAAAAATATTAAAGTTGGTTTTACTCAACTGAGAAAAATAATTTTAGTAGGAGATTTTTTTAAAAAGCTTGATTTGCGTAAATATTTTCAAAATTGGTATAATAAAATTTATGTTTTTGACTATTCAAAACTTTTTGAATATTTTACAAATAATTTATTGAATGCTCAGGTAGTTAACAGCATAGATATTAGGCAGTTGAGCCCTGGAACCAAAATATTTTTTACAGGATTTGATAATCGAAAAAATAAGGGGTATTCATATCATACTTTTGAGGTGATAGAAAATGGCACATTAAAAGTTCTTGAAAGTACTCGTTCATTACGTTCTGGTGATTTAATCTTGCCCAAAACTGATGATGATAATATATGGGAAAATTCTAAACAAGTAAAATTTTATGTTATCCGAAATAATAAAAAATTAAAAGGATATTTTTTGAGTAGAAAAATTAGTCGTTTAGAGTTATTCCATCCGAATTTGTCTTGAAATCTTTGTTTTTTGTTTTATTTTTTGTAAAAAGTGTAAAATATTGTTTATTTTAAAATTTTATTGATTATTTTTGTCTTGATAAGTGTTAAAAAAAAAATAAATAAATGTATAAAGTCCGTTTGGCTAAAAATAAATCAGAGGTTTTACAGTCAATGTATTTGGTAAAGAAATATTTTTTGCAATACTATAGAACTTATCCTATTGAACTTCCTGATTTATTTGTTATAGTAGAAGATATGCAAGAGAATAAAATAATATCTGCTATGGGATTTGAATATAAGTTAAATAAGAAAGACAAATTACTTGAAGCAGAAAAGTATTTTGAGTTTAGTTTTGATATGGTTTTCCCTGATGCATATGAAAAGGGTGTTTCAGAATTAGGAAGATGGGTATCTACAAATAATTATGTAACAATATATTTAATTCTTGCAGCATTTAAATTGGCTTATAATTTAGATATAGAATATACATCCAGTTTTCAGAAAGAACAAATAGCCAATTGGGTTATAACTAAATATAAGTTGCCAGTAAAATGGATAAAAGTTAATGTAAAGGAGGATGTACGTAAGGGCAAATATAAAGAATATTTTGGAGCTAATGATTTAGTTATTTTTGTTCAAAAAGTAAAACCTTTAATTGATTGGATAGAGAGCTATTTTGGTTATCGCAATGATATAGAAATAGATATTCCTCAGGAGAAATCAACAATATTAACTTATAAAATTGCTAATTATGGAATTACAGAATTTTCTTAAACGACTTGAATCTGAGAATATTAGATATAATATAAATAATGAAAAACTTAAAGAACTTAGAAGAAATGTTACAGGATATCATAGGGAGGTATTAGCTTTTGTAGAGGCTTTGTCAGTGGAAGAGGTTCAAAAAATAGTAGTTGCAGCAGCAGAATATAATATAGCACTTTATCCAATAAGTAAAGGCAAAAATATAGGTTTAGGCTCTAAATTACCAGTTGGCGAGAAGGCGGTTTTGCTTAGTTTAGAAAAAATGAACAAAATATTGAATATTGATGAGCATTTTGGAATAGCACTTATAGAACCCGGCGTAACACAACGGCAATTGTCAGAATATTTGCAACAAAGGAATTCTAAATATTTTCTTGATGTAACTGGCGCACCAGCTGATAGTTCTGTTATAGGTAATATTTTAGATAAAGGGGTAGCATATAATACATTACGTTTTAAGTCTGTAGTTGATTTTCAGGTTGTTTTAGGTACAGGAGAAATATTAAATACAGGATATAGTCATTATTCAAACACACCGCTTTCGCATTTAACAAGCTATGCACCGGGTCCTGATTTGACGGGTCTTTTTATACAGTCTAATTTTGGTATAATTACTCGTGCAGCAGTAATGTTGACCCCGATACCACAGAAACACATTGCTTTTACTTTATCTTTAAATGATGAGAGGCGTATCGGCGAACTTATTGAAAAAGTAAAGTATTTGAAAGAACATAATATTATTCGGGCAATAGCACATATAGGCAATAGACAGCGTTCTCAAATTACTATTGCACCTATGGTTTATAGGTATCTAAAATCTATTGGTAAACAGGTTAATCGCCAGCAGGCAGAGGACTTATTAGAAGTTTTTTTACCCGGATCTTGGTCTCTTGTTGCTTCTGTTAGTGGGGCTGCTAAAATGGTAGCTGCTGCCAAAAAAATTGTAAAAAAAGAGCTTAGTGATTTTGGCAAGATATCTTTTATAGATGAGAATAAAGTAAAATTAGCCAAAACTTTAAGTAAGGTTTTAGGAATGAAGAAGTTGAATATTTATCTTAATTCTATTTTCCCACTGATAGGGCTTACTTTTGGTAAACCTACTGATGAAGCTTTGCATAGCATATATTGGCCTCAGGCAGATGAAAATCCTTTTTGGAAAGAACCAGATAAGGCTGATTTTGGCTTTATTTATATTGTTCCAGTTGTTCCTCTAAGAAAGAAGGATATTGATGCAACTTTGTCAATTATAAAACAAATTGAAAAGTTATATAATTTACAAATAGCGATTACTTTAAACCCTGTTGATGCTTATGTATTAGAAGGGGTTGTTAGTTTTGATTTTAATTTAAAAAGTGAGCAAGATACAGATAAAGCACATCAGGCTGCCCAAAAGATGATACAAGAGTTTACAAAAATAGGTATTATTCCGTATCGTGTAGATATTGGTAATTATAATTTAGTTGTAGATGAAAAAGATATTTATTGGCAGAAAATCAAGCAGTTAAAATCTGTATTTGATCCAAATAACATAATATCACCAAAGCGTTTTAATATTGTGTAATTGTTTTAATCTTATATGCATAAAGGTTTATTTAACATAATATTTTTTATTTAAAACCTTAAATTTTTATAAGTAGGGTGGTGGTTGGTAAAATAAAATATTTTATACTTGTTTCTTATGTAGTTTTTATATTATCCTCTTGTAATCGAGAAAGTATTGAAGTTCAAGGTGTTCAGGATAGTTTGAGAATTATATTGCCTTTATATAGTTTTCCGACTGATATGCATGGAGAAATATGGAGGACAGTAGCGATGGTGGGGGATTCTGTTCCTATTATAGTTATTTGGGGAATAAATGATACTAATGATGTAGGTATATACCGAGAGTATTTATCTTTATTGTCGAAGGCAAAGTATATTAGGCTTGTGAGTTATGTAGCTACGGCTAATGGTACTCGTCCGATAGAGGAAGTCTTGCAAAAGATAGATTATTATGTTTCTAATTTTAATATTTCGGGTATATTTTTAGATGAAGTTAATAATTCTGAAGCAACTTTGTCTTATTATAAACGAATAATTTCTTATATTCATTCTTTTCCAGATATTCATTTGGTTATTTTGAATTCAAGTTATGCCACTCTGGATTTTATTACTAATACAGGGGCTGATATTGTTGTAATTTTTGAGGATGATGTAAGTGAATGGAAACATTTTAATAAACAAGAATATATGCAAATTAGTCCTAAGTATAAGGCAGTAATTATAAATAATGTCTGGTTTAGATATCGGATGAAGAAATTGATTGAACAAGCGGCAAAATATAAAATAGGTAATGTGTATATTTCGGATAGAGAATATGATAAGTTGCCATCTTATTGGAATGATGAAGTAAATATAGTACATCAGATAAATAAAAACTTGAATTGATAGTTTTTATTTTATTAGTTTTAGTTTAACATAATATATTTAACATAAATTTTTTTTTTAAATTGCTATAATTTAGAGCTATAATTGAGTTTATCATTGATTAAACGAATAATATAGCTTTTGTTATAATGAAATGATTTTGAAAAAGTAATTTAGAAATTGTGTATTTAACATAATGTAAGATTGAAATTTTTTAAAATCCAATAGAGTACAGAAAAGAGAAGTTTTATTATGCGTTTTAAATTGCTTTGTAGTCTATTTTTTTATTTTTTAGTTGATTTAATGCTAATCTATTTAACATAATGTAAGAATGAAAAATTTTTTATAGTTTAATTTAAGTGTAGGAGCTGTCTATCTTATTATTGAATTAGATTAGTATTTTATGTTAGACAGCTCCTATTTGATTTTTTAATTATACAGAAATTCTATCTACATCTTTATCTCCTCGTCCGGAGATATTTATAATTGCTAATTTGTTTGAATTTTTCAGTATTTTTATAGCTAGGGCAACTGCATGAGCCGATTCCATTGCAGGGATTATACCTTCAAGTTTAGAAAGGATTTTAAATGCTTCAATAGCTTCTGTATCAGTGATGGGCTCATAACTGACGCGTTTTATTTGTTTTAAGTGAGCGTGTTCTGGACCTATGCCCGGATAATCTAAACCTGCGGCTATTGAATGAGATTTGATAGGATTACCATTTTCATCTTGCAATACGAGCGAATATGCTCCTTGAAACACCATTGGTTTTCCTAAGGTAAGTGTTGCGGCTGTTTTTCCGAGGATTAGACCTTCTCCTCCACCCTCCGCTGCATATAGTTCTACTTGCCTGTCATCTAAAAATGCTCCGAAAATTCCTATGGCATTAGAACCTCCGCCAATTGCAGCGAATATGCTATCTGGCAATCTTTTTTCTTTTTCAAGTATTTGTTCTTTTGCTTCTTTTCCTATGATATATTGAAAATAACTAACTATTACTGGATATGGGTGTGGACCCACTGCTGAACCCAGTACGTAAAAAACATCATCATGTTGCAGAAAGTATTCAATAGCTTTGTCTACTGCGTCTTTGAGACCTGCATTTCCGCTTTTTACAGGAATAACTTCGGCTCCTAAAAGTTTCATTCTATTAACATTCAGATGTTGACGTTTGTAGTCTTTTTCACCCATAAATATTTTGCATTTCATACCGAAAAGCGCGGCTGCTGTGGCAGTAGCAACTCCGTGTTGACCTGCTCCTGTTTCGGCAATGATTTCTTTATATCCCATTTTTTGTGCTAAGAGAGTTTGTCCTATGGTATTATTGATTTTATGTGCCCCGGTGTGGTTTAAATCTTCTCGTTTTAGATATATTTTAGCACCGATGTATTGGGATAGATTTCGTGCTAAATATAAAGGAGATGGTCTGCCTACATAGTCTTGTAGCAGTTTTTGGTATTCAGAGAGGAATTTATCCTCTTTAATAGCGCTAAGAAATTCAGAATAGAGTTTTTTAAATCTTTGTTGTAAATTTTCGGGTACGAAGCTTCCCCCATATTGCCCGAAAAAGCCTTTTTCATCGGCTCTGATAAGTTTAGTTTTTTCCATAGTTTTAATTTTTAAGTTTTGAATTTGTATGAAAAAAAAAAGCCGCAGGAAAACCCTGCGGCTTTTTATACTTTTTTTTAATGATTATATTTTAGGCTTTCCTGCTTTTTATTCGATATAGCAGGAGCCACCAAGAGTTTTTTATTATATTTTTCTGATAGACTTGCATAGCTGTATTTTATTTATACAAAAGTATATTTTTCTGTAATAATTATCAAGTTAATTTTTAATTAGCATTTAATTTTAAGTTTTTTTATTTTAGTCCACAAAAAAAAGAAATGGAGATAAAGACCTTTTCAGATGTTATTGACATAGCAATTAAAAGGGAAGAGAGCACTGCTGAATTATACATTCAATTATCTCAGAAGAAAGGAATTTCTGAGGAGATGAGAAAAACATTTGAGTTATTTGCTAAACAGGAATTAGGACATAAAGCTTATCTTTTACGTATTAAAAATACAGGTGTCTATACTTTGGCAGAAGAACCTCCCATTGATTTGAAACTGGATGAATACTTAAAGCCTATTGAGATGGGAGAGCATTATACATATCAAGATGCTTTAATAATTGCTATGAAAATAGAAAAGGCGTCGTATAATTTGTACAATCTATTAGCACATAATACGAGTGATAGTAAAGTTAAAGAATTGTTTAAGAGATTATCATACGAGGAATTGCATCATAAACATATATTTGAACAAGAATACGATCGTTTATTTTTATCTGAGAATTAAAATTATTCTTTAAACTCAGTACGGTTTTCAAGAGCTTTTGCGAGAGTAATTTCGTCGGTGTATTCAATTTCGTCTCCGAAGCCGATGCCGCGGGCTATTGAGGTAATTTTTACGTTATATTTTTTTAAGGTACGAAAGAGGTAGAAAGCGGTAGTATCTCCTTCCATTGTGGTATTTAAGGCAAAAATGATTTCTTTAATACTATTTTGTTGTATTCTTTTTTCCAGTGAGTTAATATTTAGATTTTCAGGAGCTATTCCGTCTATCGGGGATATTAGACCTCCGAGTACATGATAAACGCCGTGGTATTGGTGTGTATTTTCTATTGCGATGATATCTTTTACGTCTTCTACGACACATATAGTAGAGTGATCTCGTTTTTTATCGGCACAAATTTCACATATATCATTATCGGATAGGTTATGGCAAATTTTGCAGCGTTTGATTTTTTTTAGATTGTTCAAACTTTCTATAAAGTTTTCTAATTGAGATGGGTGATTAAGTAAATGCAAAATATGTCTAAGAGCGGTTTTAAAGCCTACGCCTGGTAATTTTGACATTTGTTCTACGGCGTTTGCCAGATGTTTTGATGATAATGTTTCAGGTTTCATTACTTTTGTTTTGCTAAGAAATGGTTTTTAACAGGGATTGCGTATATTTTAAGGAACATTTTACGAAGTATATTTTTATCTCCTTCTATTTGATTTATAGCATTTTCCATATATTGAATAAATTTTTGTTTTTGTTCCTTGGTATAATACTTGGAGTATTCCGTAGTTTCAAAGAAAATATCTGCGGCTATAAAATTGTTTGGATATAGTTCATAGTTTAGATATATTTGATTATCAATGTATTGAGCAAGTTTTTGATAGAAATCGTTTTTGTTTTCGAATTGAGGATTATTATGTAAAAAACCTTTATTGACTGGTATTCCAAAGGCGAGATTTACTTTTCCTTTGTATGATTCAAAGCTTTTTACCATACTTGTTAAGTCATCTAATTTAGTTTTCTTATAATTTTCTGTTTGTTTTTTGTATAGTTCTCGGACTTTACCTACATCGCAAGGTTCGTATTCATAGCTTATACTTAGTGGAATGATATTTAAATCTTTAATTTTTTCTACATAATTTTTTTCTCCACTTAGTCCTAACATTTTAAGGAGGCTAAGTTGTGTTTTATCGTTTCCGTCTTTTGTTCTACCTTCTCTTTGAGCTATCCATATTGATACTTTTTTTTCTGTTATGGCATAGCGAATATATTCGGAAAGGCGGTAGGAATAATGATAAAGTTTTTTCTTGGGAGCACTTCTTATTACTATAAAAGTTTTATTTAATCTGGCTAAATCCTCTATCCAATTCATAATCAATAGATTACTGCCTATTGCTATTTCTGTTGTTTCCATTCCGTGGTTTGTTAGAATATAATTAAGGAATGCGGAGTCTAAGATTATATCTCTATGATTAGAGATAAATATCGCTGGTTGAGAGTTTTTTATATTCTCAATGCCTTTATAGCTGAGTTCTGTGCGTGTGTCTTTAATAATTCTATCTACTATTTCGTATATGAAGTTAATTTGAAAATCTTTAATTGTTTTTATTTTTTGGAAGCCTCTAATAATTTCTCGTGTAGAAAGTTCTGGGAAAAACATTTTAACAAATCCTAAAAATTTTCTTTCTCTTACTAATTCGGCAATTACATGGGGGACTTCATCGTCGGAGTAGGGTTGTATTTCTTTAAATTTTTCAAGATTTTGCATTTTTTTTCTTTTTATATTTTTTAGCTACAAAGATAATAATAGCGGCTAATATCCAAAAAGGTGTAAGGCTTAATAATAGTATGATGAAATATAGGAATAGATGCCAGCCTTCTATGATGTTGTTTTTTAAAGTATTGGCAAAATCGAATTTTTTGTTTTCTATATATGGTTTATTTTTCGAAATAGTTAGATAAATATATGAATATTTTACTTGATTGTTATAATAATTTATCAATCCTTCCATGCTCTCGATTTCTTCTCTTATTTTTTGGAGATATTCAGTAACTTCTAATACATCTTGAATTGTATTAGCTTTTTTTAGAATATTTAAATATTGTGCTTCTGTTGCTTTTTTATTTTTTAGACGAATTTCTGTATCTATATATTGAGCTGTAATATCTTGTAATTCAATTTGTTTATAAGTTATACTTTCTTTCGTATTACATATTTCTGTGATGAGAGTATCAAATAATTGTGCAGGGACTTTTATTTCTAATTTTAAATATTTTGAATAGTCTTGGGTTTCTTCTTCCTTTATTATTAGAGCGTTAAATTTTTTCAATAGATTTTTAATTCTTTGTTTTTCTTGTGTATATTTTTTGGCAGTTATATCAATATTTGCGGTTTTGGCTATTTTACGAGTTGTTATGTTGGTATCTGAGTATGATATATTTTGCTCTTCCTCAGGGGGAGTATTTGTAGGTAAATTATTATCATCGTTAGGGGATGTTGTCCATAAGTTAGTTTGATCTTCGTCATGAGGACTATGCATAGGAGTGTTATATTCTGTTGAGGGTATTTTTTCGGGTGTTTGTCCATACTTTTTATTACAAGAGATAAATATTAGCAATATTGCCAAATAGATGAGTTTTTTCATAGTTTTTTTTTAAAGATAGAAAAAAAAATGTGATTGAGTTTGTTTTTTTTGATTTCTTATTTAAT
>CAZWVR010000074.1:0-13034 GCA_964637235.1 uncultured Bacteroidales bacterium
ATTGCACAGCAGAATACCGAAGATTTTAATCTGAAAATCAGACAAATAATAAACAATATAGACCAGATACGAGAAGAGAAAAAACAACGCTATGAGTATGCCCAAAAATTTTCGTGGGAAACAGAAGCAGAGAAACTCTTAAAAATTGTTCATAATATCCTGGAAAGTAAATGAATTTAGAATTAAACAATTACTCTAATAACAAAAACCGCGGGGTAATATTTAGCAAAATGTAATAACAGTCACCCCGCGGTTTAGTGTTAATTAAGCTTTTTGCTCTTGTAAAACGTGAACTGTTTTAATAATTTCCATACCACGTTTAATAGCCTCTTCATTAAGAGGGAGCAAATGGTGATAACGTTCTGGTAAAGATTTTTTCAGACCAGCAATTACATTATCAAATTCTACTATTGGTTTTACTTTTAAGAAGCCGCCAAGCATAACCATATTTGCAATTTTAGGATTACCCATTTTTGCGGCTTCTTTGGTAGCACTTACAATGTATATATTTATATCTCTACGTTCTGGATGCCTTACAATAGCATTATCATCATATATTAGTAATCCGCCGGGTTTAACCCTTGGCTCAAATTTATCCATTGATTGCTGGTTAAATATTATAGCAGTATCATAGACTGTAAGTATAGGCGAACTAATACGTTCATCGCTTAATATAACTGTAACATTAGCAGTTCCCCCACGCATTTCAGGTCCATAAGATGGGAACCAGCTAACTTCTTGTCCTTGCATTATACCTGAATATGCCAAAATTTTACCTAAGGAAAGTACACCTTGTCCACCGAAGCCTGCTATTATGATTTCTTCTGTCATTTTTTTTGTTTTTGAGTTAAACATTATTTTTTACCGACGTCTTTAAGATCGCCGAGTTTATAAAATTTGAGCATATTTTCTTCAAGCCATTTATTTGCTTGAAGCGGTGTCATTTTCCAACCGGAGTTGCAGTTTGAAACTATTTCAATAAAAGTAGTACCTCGTCCTTCTAACTGATATTTGATAGCTTTTTGCATTGCTTTTTTTGTTTTTCTAACCAATGCAGGAGTATGAACAGCTTGACGAGTAACATAGGCAGTTCCGGGCAACTGGGCTACTATTTCCGTAATTTTAAGGGGATATCCCATAAGTCTATGATCACGTCCATAAGGAGTTGTAGAAGTTTTCATACCCAATAATGTAGTAGGCGCCATTTGACCTCCGGTCATACCATATATTCCGTTATTGATGAATATTATTGTTATATTTTCCCCACGATTGCAAGTATGTATAGTTTCGCTAGTTCCGATAGCAGCGAGGTCTCCATCACCTTGGTATGTAAATACTATTTTATCCGGTCTTACTCTTTTCATACCAGTAGCGAGAGCAGTAGCTCTACCATGCGGAGCTTCAACCATATCAATGTTCATAAATTCATAAGATAGAACAGAGCAACCTACTGAGGCAACACCTAAGGTATCGGACTGTAAGCCCATCTCGTCAATAACTTCCATAAATAAACGGTGTGCCACGCCGTGTCCACAGCCCGGACAATAGCTAAAAACTTTATCGGTCAGTAGAGAAGTTTTTTTAAAGATAACCTGACCTTTTTTTATGATTTCTTCCGGTGAAATTTTTATATCTTGTGCCATTTTTTTACCCTCCTATAATTTTGGTTTTTAGAACATCGAGTATTTCTTCTGGTGAAGGTATCATACCACCAAGACGACCATAATGCTCAACTGGAACTTTACACTCAGTAGCGAGTTTGACATCCTCAACCATTTGACCGAGGCTCATTTCTACTGTCAAGACGCCTTTAAGTTGCGGTACGAGTTTACGAATAGGTTCATATGGGAAAGGATAAAGTGTTATCGGTCTTAATAAACCGAGTTTTATACCTTGTTCACGAGCTAATTGCATAGTTTTTTGGCTAATTCTGGAACTTGAACCATAAGCGACAATAAGATATTCAGCGTCTTCGGTGTTAAAAGTTTCGTAACGGACTTCATTTTTTTCAATTTCCTCGTATTTCTTTTTAAGCTTCAAGACGAATTGTTCTTGTGTTTCTGGTACAAGATCCAATGAAGTAATAACGTGTCTTTTATTCTTACCGGGTTTATATCCGACAAGTGCCCAATCTCCGTGCATTTGTTCTATTTCTTCATTAGTCCAGCGAGGGATTGGATCAAATAGTTCTACTTTTTCCATCATTTGTCCGATAACGCCGTCGGAAAGTATCATAACAGGATTAAGATACTTAAATGCCAAATCAAAAGCTAATGGTACGAAATCAGCCATTTCTTGGACAGAAGCAGGGGCAAGTACTATCAAGTGATAATCTCCGTGTCCACCGCCTTTTGTGGCTTGGAAATAATCTGCCTGGGAAGGTTGTATTGTTCCCAAGCCGGGACCTCCACGAACTACATTGACTATTACAGCAGGAACTTCTGAACCTGCTATGTACGATATACCTTCCTGCATAAGAGAGATACCCGGACTTGAGGAGGTTGTAATTACTTTTTTACCACAAGAAGCAGCACCGTAAACCATATTTATTGCTGCAAGCTCACTTTCTGCTTGCAGAACCACCATTCCGGTTCTTTCCCAAGGTTTTTCAGCTGTCAAATATTCTATGACTTCCGACTGAGGGGTTATAGGATAGCCAAAGTAGGCATCAACACCCGCTCTTATCATTGCTTCGGCAATGGCTTCATTGCCTTTCATTAGTCTTACTTCTCCCATTTTATTTTTTGTTTTTAATGTTAAACTCAAACTTTTTTAGGTGTTTCAATTTTCATACGATAAACAGTGATAACAACATCAGGACATACCATCGCACAGTTAGTACATCCATTACAAGCTTCTGGCTTTACCATATACGAATAATGATAACCTTTGATGTTCACTTCTTCGCTCATAGCTAAAACATCAAAGGGACAGGCTTCTACGCAAAGTTCGCAACCTTTGCACCTGTCAACGTCAATAACGACTGTTCCTACAACTTTTGCCATAATTATTATTTTTTAGTTTGAAAAATCTTTATGAAATTGTTTTAAACGTTCCTCCAATAAAGGAAAATATTCAGGCAGAACTTGTGAAACACAGGCACGTATGCCTTCTCGTTTGCTACCTGTAATTTTCAATGATATTGCACTTATACCATAGTAAAGTAAATTTTCAATTAAAGTATTTGTATTCATATTTGGATAACTCAATGTAAAATAAAAACCATCGGCAATAGGTTTATCCTCGTCTTTATCGTAAACTATATTAAATCCGTTTTCTGTAAATAGTTTTTTCATAATTCTCGCACGTTCGGCATAAGGTTTTACACCTTCTACAAAATTATATCTTCCTTCATTAACCTCCTTCAAAATTGCAGCAAGAGCTTTTTGTGCTGAATGATTAACCCCTGCGGAAAGAGCATAAAGAGCTCCATAGATCAACGAATAACCGAATTTATCAGTTTTATAATAATTTTTCAAATGTGGAAAACTTTTGTTAAATAAATATGGAGAAACGACGATAATACCTATTCTTTCTCCTCCGAAGCTAAAAATCTTAGAGCTGGAAAGCATTATTGTGTAATTATCCGTATAATTGGCAACTGTTTTTTGATATGGAGGCTCTCCCGGTACTGAAATATCTTCGCGGAAGTCCATTCCAAAGTATGCAATATCTTCAATGACAACAACATTGTATTTTGTAGCTAATTCTCCGATTATCTGCAATTCGCGCTCTGTAAAAGATATCCAAGTCGGATTATTAGGATTAGAATACAAAACTGCTGAAAATTCACCTCTTTTTAAAAAGCTTTCCAATTTATCTCTTAATTTTTCTCCACGATAGTCGTAGATATCGAAATTTTCGTATTCAATTCCCAATACATCACATTGCTGTTTTTGAACAGGGAAGCCAGGATCAATAAAAAGAATTTTATTTTGTTTTTCACGCAATCGATTTATAACTAAAAATAGAGCAAATGCTGACTGCATTGAACCAACAGCAGGTACACAATGCTCAGGCAAAACATCAATATTCATAAAAAGTTTCACAAAGCGTGCAGCTTCCTCCTTTAATTCTTTAATTCCTTCGATCATAGGATACTTAGCAGCTACGCCACTACGAAGTGCTTCTATTTCAGCGTCTATCATTATAGAAGGGGGCTGCAAACCCGGCACGCCCATCTCCATGCGTATATATTTTTTCCCAGTAGCTGCTTCTATTTCATTTACAAGTCTAACTATCTCACGAATAGTAGCAATATCCAGATGTCCCTTTAAACCTGATTTTAAAAGTTTGTCCTTAACAATCTCATAATCTATCGGAGTATTTCTCATAAGTTTTTTTTTCACAGGTAAAGGTAAAAATTTTTTTTACATATACAATGATTTTTGACAACTAAAAAAAGTTTTAATAAAAACAAGAAAACACATAAAGGCAAGCAGATTATTCGGCTTTTATTACCGATAAATATACAGACCGAACACGTTTTGCAGCTGTTTCCCATTTTAAATTATCAACCTCTTGCTTAGCATATTTTTTAAACATAGTAGCTATACCTTCATATTTGACCAAAGCATAGACTGCATCAGCTATCGCATGGGTATCCCAAAAATCTATTTTTATGGCATGATGTAAAACTTCGGAAACACCAGACTGCTTAGATATAATCACTGGTACATTAGAACGCATAGCTTCTAATGGAGATATTCCAAAAGGTTCTGATATTGAAGGCATAACATAGACATCTGAAATATCAAACATTCTAACAACTTCTTCACCTCTCAAAAAATCAGTAAAATGAAACTTATCCATTATTCCCAAAGAAGCAGCATAACGTATCATTCTATAAAACATATCTCCACTACCAGCCATTACAAAACGAACATCATCGGTTTTAGATAAAATTAAACTTGCAGCTTCTACAAAATATTCAGGTCCTTTTTGAAAAGTTATACGTCCCAAAAAAGTCACTATTTTTTCAGGCACTGTTTTTACATACTTAACATGTCTTGATAAAGGCTCAACTGCATTATGAACGACTACAATTTTTTGAGGATCTATGCCATAACGTTTTACTATAATCTGCTTAGTCCAATTACTAACGCTAATAATTCTATCAGCATTTTGCATACCATACCTTTCAATCTCATAGACAACACGATTTATATTTTCTCCACTTCTATCGAATTCCGTAGCATGAACATGTATTACCAAAGGTTTTCCACTAACTTTTTTTGCCTCAACTCCTGCTAAATATGTTAGCCAATCATGTGCATGAATAACATCAAAATTGTATTTTGAAGCAATTTCTCCACCAACTATGGCATAATTTTTTACTTCCTCTAATAAATTTGCTCCGTATTTTCCGCTGAAAGTAAAATGTTTTACAAAATAATCTGTATCGGTATGTAAATGACCTAATTTCATTACTGTCAGCTCTCCATTTTCACTAATAAAAATCTGTTTTTTCTCACTAAGTAATTTATTGCGTTTTGAAATATCCAAAGATTGCAAATATTTCTCAAAATTTTCTGCACTTAAATAAGGAATTAAAGGGGAGTCGACTTTTATACGAATTACATTTTTTAAAAACTCCTCAAATTCATATATTTTATCAATGTCTTGAAATTTTTGTTTTGAGATTTTTAACACAGAAAAGTCTTGATAGTCAAAAAACTTCTTTTTATAAGAAAATTTAACTGGTATATCCTCAGCACCTACTAAATGAGCTACGCTTTTATCTTCATCTCCAAATAGCTTAGGTACAACAAAAATTATTTGGACATCTCCGAGTTGTGAAAGAGCTTTTGTCAAACCATAGCTTGCAGTTCCCAGACCACCACTGATATGAGGCGGAAATTCCCATCCAAACATTAAAACTTTCATTTGCTCTCCCATTTAAAAAGTTTATCAAAATTATCCATCATATATTTTATTCTTAGAAGTTCAGCAACACTCCAAGCTTGGGAAATTGCGCCTTTGGGTTCATAAGGAGGATCTCCGTCAAAAATTTCAGATATAGTACCCAATGCGCCACGAGAAAGTTCTTCCTCAAAATTTTTATATGCTCGACGAGCAAAAGAGAGCCCACTTTTACCATATATCCGCAAGTAAGCCTCTACATAATGACCTAAAAGCCATACCCATACAGTACCCTGATGATAAGCTAAATCTCGTTGCCTCTGGTCTCCTTCATATTTACCTTTATAATCTTTATGGTATGGAGAAAGAGTACGCAATCCCTTAGGAGTTAATAGATGCAATTCTATAACTTTTAGTATTTTCTGAGCTTGTACTTTATTAACCATGCGATATGGCAAAGACAATGCTATAACCTGATTAGGACGAATGGAAAAATCTGGCTTTAAATCCCAATCCAAATAATCAGCAAGATATTCTTTTTCTGACGAATAAAAATATTGCAAAAAAGATTCCTTTATCTTATGAGGCAAATCCTTCCACTGTTTAATAAAAGTTTCTTTACCTAATATTTTTGCAGCTTCAAGAGCGAAGCTAACAGCATTATACCACAAAGCATTTATTTCCACAGGATATCCAATTCGTGGGGTGACAGGCTTTCCGTCCACAATTGCATCCATCCATGTAAGAGCTTTGCCACTAATTCCACCTCCTATAAGATAATTGTCACGCATTCCAATATTATAATGGGTTCCCTTTCTATAAGATTGCAAAATATGCTCTATTTTTTTCCAAAATCCAGAAAGGAAACTCTTATCCTTAGAATATATAAACAACTGCTGCAAAGCCCATATAAACCAAAGAGGAGCATCAATAGAATTATAATCTGCATTAGGAGTAATTTCTGAATTCGGGAATAAGCCATCTTTTATATGCTCACTCATTGAATGCAAGACATTCTTTGCTGTTTTCATGTCATTTAAACCAATAGCCAGACCCGGTAGAGAAATAAAAGTATCTCTTGCCCATACCCCAAACCATGGAAAACCAGCTATAATATATGTTTTATTGCCATATTTATAAAAAAATTGTTGAGCAGAATTTTTAAGGTTATTTTCAAAATTATTTCTCGGAATTCTTTTTTTAAGCTCAATAGTAAATTTACGCTTTACAGAAAGCGGGTTAATAGGCTCTTTACCCACAGAAAAAACAACGCTTTCACCCTTTTTTATAGGAAATTCAAAAAAGCCAACAGAAAATAAATCTTCTTGATATTCATAACCACGTTTTCGCTCCTCCTCATATTCTACATTATAATACCAATCAGGTGCATGAGTATATTCCACAGGTTTTGAAGCTTGTAAATATAAGGCAGGATAACCTAAATACATACGATATTTGATACCATTTTCTACTGGCTCATATTTCGTAATTACATCAAAATTAGCCTTTGAAAGCCTATGCCTCTGTCTGTATGCAAAAAAAGGCTGCAATCTTAAAAAAGTTGGAGAATGAGCATCAATCAAAGTATAACGTAAAAGTATTCTTTCCTCCTTCTCCGAAAGCAAAGCTTCCTTTTTTAAAATAACACCACCTACTCTATAAATATGAGTAGGTATAGGATCTGTATAAAAATCTCTAAGATATTTATGCCCCTGTGGGTGATATGTTCCCGGATATTTTCTAAGGGCTAAATGAAACTCACGCTCTCTCTGTATAACAGTTTCATCAATAGCGGAAAGCAAAACATGCCATTCATTATCAATATTTGGACAAGGACACACTAATAAACCATGATATTTACGCGTATTACAGAATACTAACGTAGTACACGCATAAGATCCGGAATGATTGGAACGCAACAACTCCCTTTTAAGGGAATAATTTAAATTCGTAAGTAAATGTTTATCAATTTTAATAAAGTTCATAGACTAATTTTTTTAAGCTTCAATCAAGGCTAATACCTCTTTGACGACTGTCATAATATATTTTTTTAAAAAGAATATAAGGCACACTCTGGAAAAAGAAATAAATAGGATCAAGTCGTTTATTTTTAAACCTTACTTCATAATGCAAATGTGGAATAAAGGATTTACCTGAATTTCCCACATAACCAATCAATTGACCTTTTTTAACAAATTGGCCAGTAGATACAGTTTTTAATGCCATATTAGCATAAAGCGTATAAAAACCGTTTTGATGGTCTATAAAAACATAATTTCCAAAAACTTGTCTATCCTCCTTATCATATTTAGGTAAAGCAATAACACTACCATCAGCAGTGGCAAATACCGGGGTATTTTCAGGTGCTGAGAAGTCAACTCCAAAATGCTTTTTTAAAGTTTTATAAAACGGATCTATCTTATATCCATAGCCATAAACGCCTGCTTTTAAAAATTCAATAGGCAAAGGTAATACCGATGGTATATTTTGAATTTCATGGTTCTTTTTCTTTGCATATTCTAATAACTTCGGAAAATGGGAATTATCCTGTCTAATGATAGAAATTAAAGAATCCTCTTGACGAAGCATATTTTTAACAAAATGCTTTAATCCAATTTTCTGTACTATTGCTGTATAATCAGGATAAATTTTCTCCGGCGGAAGTGTCTGATATATAGATTGATAAATCAATTCATCATAATGCTGTAATCTCTCATATTCATTACGAATAAGATTATACTTATTCAAAATCTTTGTATATTCCTGCCGCAATCTTTTATTTTCCAAATAAATTTCCCTCTGCTGTTCAGAAGTTATAAATGAAGAAAAAATCAAAAAAAATACTATACCCAGTAGTATTATCGCAATTATATGGGCAAAAATTGTCTTTATTAGCTTTGACGTTTTTGATTCTTCCTGAAAAATCAGACTTTGAGGATCAAATTTGTATTTTTGAGCCATGAATGTATTTTTACGTTTCAAAATTAAACAAAAAAAGATTTTTAGTAAAGTTTCAAATTAAAAATTTACTCAGCAACAGGAAATAATTTAAATTACAAAAAATGGAAAACTCTATCTATAAGTTCAAAAAGGAGATATTTAAAATAAATACTTATGAACAATTTCAGAAGTTAGCAATAGAAATATTCCGCTTTCAAGCTAAATATAATCCTATTTACAGTAAATTTATAAAACTACTGGGCATAAATCCGGAAAAAATTACGAAAATTAGGAATATTCCCTTTTTGCCCATAGAATTTTTTAAAACAAAACGTATAATTACCCTTCATTATAATTTACCTGATAATAAATTCACTATTTTTAAAAGCAGTGGCACAACCTCAATGATAAGAAGCAAACATTATGTATATGATATTGAACTCTATAAAAAGTCCTTTCTGCAAACCTTTGAAAATTTTATAGGCAAACCGCAAGAAATGGTAATATTTGCCTTATTACCATCATACATAGAACGCAGGGATTCTTCACTTGTTTTTATGGTCAATGAGTTAATCAAAAAATCGGAAAAAGGCAGTGGTTTTTATCTTTATAATTATGCTGAGCTAAAAAAAAATATCTTAAAAAAACTCTCTGAAAATAAAAAAATATTACTATTCGGTGTAAGTTTTGCACTTTTAGAGATGGCAAAAAAATATCCCACAAATTTTAACAATCGCGTAATGATTATGGAAACAGGTGGTATGAAGGGGAAAACAGAAGAAATTACCAGAGAAGAACTACACAATGAACTAAAAAAAGCTTTTAAAGTGAACGAAATATATTCAGAATATGGAATGACAGAATTATTATCACAGTCATATTCCTTAGCAAATGGCATATTTAAATCACCTAAATGGAAAAAAGTTTTAATCAGAGACATCAACGACCCTTTCTACATTTTACCTGAAAATAAAGTAGGAGGGATAAATATCATTGATTTGGCAAATTTATATTCTTGTAGTTTTATTGCTACTGCTGATTTAGGTAAAATCAATAGTGAAGGATTTCAAATATTAGGAAGATTTGACAATAGCGACATACGAGGATGTAATCTTTTAGCAGTCTAATTACTTATAAATCAATTTTCTAATCACAGACGTATTATCATCAAAATAAATTTTTACCAAATACAAGCCTCTTTTTGTTCTATTAGGCAAAACTATTTTAGTTGTTTCTGAATAATAAGAGTTAAAATTTTTGTAATAAATTTTATTACCAACTAAATCTATAATCTCTACCTTGGTAATAATTTGAGAAGTTTTTATAAAAAAATATGGCTGATGAGTAGGATTAGGATATATAGCTACATAAGAAGAACTTACAAGCGGCTCCATACTAAATTCTTGTGCGCTAAGATTCATAAAACTCAATAAAAGAAAGGCAAATATAATTGGAATAATTTTTTTCATATTGTTCATAATGTCTTTTTTTATATTAACGAAAAAATTATGCCAAAGTTATACTTTTTATTTCAAAAAAACGTTGTAAATGTTTAGGAAAATAGAAAAAGCATTAAACTACGGATATAAATAAAAAAAATTAACTTTGCAAAAAACATATCTTTCACTCATTATAAATCAAACTATTAGGTAAAAATGAAAAAACTAATATTAGTATTTTTATTGTTAGGAATTATAGCATGCCAAAAAGAGCAACAATGGAATAAAACCCCAAGTGGAATTCAATATATATTTTTTAAGCAAAATAGTCAAGCACCTCAACCACAAATAGGTCAAGCCGCAATATTAGACGTGAATATATATTACGAAGATTCGTTATTATTTAGCTCAAAAGAAATGCCAGATGCATTTGTATTACCCATAGACACACCCAAATGCCAAGGATGCATAGGTGAAGCTATACTAATGCTACATCAAGGAGATAGTGCATTATTTAAAATTGATGCAGTGAAATTTTTTAAATATAACGCCAATAAAACACCTATGCCCAAATTCATCAAAAAGGGAGACAGCTTAATAGTATATATGAAACTTGTTAAAATACTTTCCAAAGAGCAAATACAAAAGGAAAAAGAAAAATTAGCAAAATTGCAAAAACTCAAAGAAATAGAACTTCTAACCCAATATTTAGAAGAAAATAACATTTCTGTTCCCCCTACAAAAACTGGACTGTACTATATCGAAAAAAAACACGGTTATGGTAAAAAACCTCATAAAGGAGATTCTGTATTTTTCTCATACACTGCTAAATTAATAAACGGCGAAATAGTAGATAAAACTCCTGAAAATAAACTTTTTGGGGCGAAAATAGGGGATAGCACCTTATATAAAGGAGTAGAAGAAGGCTTACAATTGATGAGAGAAGGTACAGAAGCTACTTTAATAATTCCATCCAAATTAGCCTTAGGCGAAAAAGGAATACCAAATCTCATTCCTCCATACTCCACACTTATTTTTGACATTAAGTTAAAAAAAGTAAAACATAATAAATGAAACTCTATACCAAACACTTAATAAAAAAATATGGAAAACGCACAGTAGTAAAAAATGTATCCCTTGAAGTCAACCAAGGTGAAATAGTAGGTCTATTAGGACCAAATGGCGCAGGCAAAACTACAACGTTCTATATGATTGTAGGACTGATAAAACCATACTCAGGCCATATATACCTTGACGAGGAAGATATAACAAATCTACCAGTTTTTCGGAGAGCACAAAAAGGTATAGGATATTTACCGCAAGAAGCTTCTGTGTTTCGTAAATTAACAGTAGAAGATAATATCAAAGCCGTTTTGGAAATGCGCGGCTTCCGTAGAAAACAAATAAAAGAAATCACAGAACAACTACTTGAAGAATTTGGTCTAACCAAAATACGCAAAAATCTGGGTATTCAACTTTCCGGTGGAGAAAGACGTAGAACAGAAATTGCACGTGCATTAGCAATAAATCCTAAATTTATACTTTTAGATGAACCTTTTGCCGGTGTAGACCCAATTGCCGTAGAAGATATCCAAAACATCGTAGCAAAATTAAAACAAAAAAATATCGGAATACTAATTACAGACCACAATGTTCATGAAACCCTCTCAATAACCGATAGAGCTTACCTCTTATATAACGGCAGTATACTTAAAAGTGGCTCTGCCGAAGAATTAGCCTACGACCAAGAAGTCAGAAAAAAATACTTAGGTGAAAAATTCCAATTACGCAAATAACAATTTTGCCTAAAACACATCATAAATTAAAAATATACCAATTTTTAATTCCATCATAAATTTTCAAGTTTAATGTGCTTATACACCATAAAAAATCTCAAAAATATTGTATAAAAAAGCCTTTTTTGTTATATTTGCTCTAATAAATTTTCCCACATCATGAAAAATAAAATACAATTTGTTTATGAGGATACAATCCATAGTCTCGAATTTAACGAAACATTACCCCCAACGACCACTGTTCTTGAATATATCCGCGGTATAGGCAAAACTGGTACAAAAGAAGGTTGTGCAGAAGGGGATTGTGGAGCCTGTACAGTAGTTATCGGTGAATACTACAACGGGAAACTACATTACCGCGCACTAAATTCATGCGTTATGTTTTTGCCTTCTTTACACGGTAAATTATTGATAACCATTGAAAATTTATCAACAGGAAATAATTTCCACCCCATACAAACTGCACTAATAGAACATCACGCCAGCCAATGCGGATTTTGTACACCAGGATTTACTATGGCTCTCTTTGCACAACTAAAAGAAAAACCTCAATCTGCATACGAAGAACTCGTTGACGCTATAACTGGTAATCTATGCCGCTGCACCGGATATAAATCTATTGCACAAGCTGCAAAAGCATTAGTAGGTAAAAAGTTTACCGACAAATTTGATACAAAGGAGCAAAATATTATAAATCTCCTCCAAAAAATTGATACTAATCATACTATTGAAATAAATACCCCCGAAAACTTATATTTCATACCTTTCTCTATCCAAGAAGCCCTAAAATTAAAAAAACAATATCCGCAAGCAATAATAGCAAACGGAGGAACAGACTTAGTACTTCAAGTGACTAAAAAGAAACAAAAAATTCCACAAATAATAGATATCTCAATGGTAAAAGAACTAAGAGAGCTAAAAATAAACGAAAACTATATACACATAGGCGCAGGAGTAAAAGTTGAAGAACTAAGAACTTCATCTCAAGCTTGGTTTA
>CAZWVR010000075.1:0-12879 GCA_964637235.1 uncultured Bacteroidales bacterium
TCGCAAAAATGAAGGACACAATCAGTATTAAAAAAAATATCAGGTAGTTCATAGTAAAAAAATCTATCGTAAACTTACGATGACTAAGATGGCAAAATCTTTTATAAAGGCAAGATTGAAGATTATGTTGTGGAGCAATTTACAGGTTAATATTAAATAATAATTTTGCTATTTTTTAGTACCGCTCTTTTTTAATTACGAAATATTCAAAAGGGGTAAAAATTTATCATATAATATTATAACTATCTGAGGTAATTTTATTCTAATTTGGTTCAAAAATTTATTCATTTATTATCTGGCGAAATATATTTATTTTAATATAGCAACCATATCTTTTTCCAATGATTGTTTTGGTTTTTCTATTATTCTGCCCTTTTCCACACCGTTTACGAAAAATATAAAAGTAGGTATTCTTTGTATATTATATTTTGATAAATCGAATTTTCCAGCTTTTGAAAAGTCGCCACGTTTTACAGCATACATTTTAATATTATTTGGATCGATTTCCAAATAGTCTACAATTTTATAAAAACGAGGTACTTCTCGTCTGCTATCAGGACACCAAGTGCCCATTACAATTACAATTTTATAGTTTCCGATATTTTTAAAATTTTTTATTTGAGCGAGAGTAGTAGTGTCTAATTCATATTTTTGATATTCATCAGCAAACCATTGATTATAAGGTGGATCTAGGAAATTGGTGCGAGATATTAAACCGATCAGGGTATCATTATTTTTCGTTTGTATAGAATTATTTTTTGTATTGTTTTTGCAGGCTACTAACAAACTGATTATCAATGTGATAAATAATATTTTTTTCATAGAAAAATTTTTTTAGATTATCGGTTTAAAAATAAAAATTATTTTTCAGAGTACAATTGTTTTAATATTTTTTTAGGTATACCGATTTTAATAGGTTTATCTACTTTTTCTTTTAATAGTGCTATTTGAAGCACCTGCTCGATAGTTTCGACAAAATGGAAAGATAGTCCTTCTCTGTATATTTCTTTAATTTCTTCGATATCAGGTTTATTTTTTTGAGAAAGAATAATTTCTTTAATACCAGCTCTTTTTGCGGCGAGAATTTTTTCTTTAATTCCGCCCACAGGTAAAACTTTACCGGTTAAGGTTATTTCTCCGGTCATAGCAAGGAAAGGCTTAATTTTTCTTTGAGTAAATAATGAAGCCAAAGCAGTAGTAATAGTAATACCAGCGGAAGGTCCGTCCTTAGGGATAGCCCCTTCTGGAACGTGTAAATGTACATCCCAAAATTTAAAAAGAAGGGGGTGTAAGTTCAAATCAGCATAATGAGATTTAATATATTGATATGCAATTTGTGCAGATTCTTTCATTATATCGCCGAGATTTCCGGTCATAGAGAGTTTACCGGAACCTCTGCTTGCTGAAGCTTCAATCATAAGTATTTCACCGCCGGCTTGTGTCCAAGCTAAACCGGGGACAACACCTGCTACTTTTGGAACTTCGTAAGAATATTTTAGATATTTAGGAGCTCCAAGATATTCTACTATTCGTTCAGGAGTTATTATTGCTGGATTTTTTCGTTTAAAGACAATATCTTTTGCACGTTTACGAATTATAGCAGCTATTTTCTTTTCCAGTTCTCTTACACCAGATTCTCTTGTGTAATTTTCTATGAGAAATTGTAGAGATTTATCAGGTATTTCTATTTTACGACGTTTCATTCCATGAGCTTCCTTTTGTTTTGGTATAAGGTGTCTTTTGGCGATTTCTATTTTTTCCTCTAAAAGATAACCTGTCATTTCAATAACTTCCATACGGTCTAAAAGTGCAGGGTGTATTGTAGACAAAGTATTAGCAGTAGCAATAAATAGGACATCAGAGAGATCATATTCAATTTCAAGGTAATTGTCGTAAAAAGTATGATTTTGTTCAGGGTCAAGGACTTCCAAAAGAGCAGAAGCGGGATCCCCTCTATAATCATGACCGATTTTATCTATTTCGTCAAGCATGAAAACGGGATTAGAAACTTTTGCTCGTCGGATATTTTGGATAATTCGTCCGGGCATAGCACCTACGTATGTTTTTCTATGTCCTCGTATTTCAGATTCGTCGTGTAATCCTCCTAAGGACATCCTTACGAATTTTCTATTTAGAGCTTTTGCTATTGAGCGACCTAATGATGTTTTACCCACTCCCGGAGGTCCGTATAAACATAGAATTGGAGATTTTAAATTTCCTTTACTTAGTTGCAATACTGCCAGATATTCCAGAATTCTATCTTTAACTTTTTCTAATCCATAGTGATCTTTATCTAAAATCTCTTTGGCTCGTTTTATGTCATATATATCTTTTGTTTTTTCGTCCCAAGGTAGGTCTAATAGTGTTTCTAAGTATGTAATTTGGATACCATATTCAGGAGATACAGGAGGAATATGAGCCAGTCGAGAGAGTTCCTTTTCAAATACCTGACGCACTTTTTCTGGCCATTTTTTCTTTTCAGCGCGTTTTTGAAGTTCAGCAATTTCTTTATTAAAATTAGCAGACTTGGTTCCTAATTTTTCTAATTCTTCTTGTATTGCCTTTAGATGTTGATGTAAAATATATTCCTTTTGTTGTTTTTCAATATTAACCTTTATTTTTTCCTCTATTTCTGAACGTACTTGTTCTTGTTGCAATTTGTTTTCTATGATTTCTAAAATTATATGGGCTCTATATTCCAAAATTTTGGCAGAAAGTAATTCAAAGTATTTTTCTCTGGTAGTATCTATATGATTTGCAAGGATGTTTATTAAAGCTTTTGCGCCAAATTGCGTATATATGACTTTTACAATTTCTTTGTTGATATTGAAAACATAAATTTTCAAAGCTTCTATTAGATTTAGTATTTCCTCAGCAATAGTTTTCAGTTCATTTTCGTCCTCAATTATTTCTTCGAAATAATTGACTTTTACATATAAAAAATCTTTTTGCTTTTGTCTTTCAGCAACTTCAAAACTTTTGATACCCCAGAGCACAGCCAAAGCTGTGTTATTACTTAATTTTGCAAATTGAATCACTTTTGCCGCAGTACCTATTTTATATAATTCTTCTATGTTTGGAGAGGCTATACTTTCATCTAATTGTGGAATAACAGCAATAAATTTATTACGACTATAAGCATTTTCTAATAATTTATATGAATATTCCCTGGTAATGCTCACATTAACTACTGCACCAGGGAAAATGGCTCCTCGACGTAAAGGGAGTACTGGTAATTTCTCAGGTAATTTAGGCCAAAGAGATTGATAATCTTCTTTATAATAACCGTGTATTGGGTGTCTATTGAATTTTTCCTCAAAATAGTCAACCATAGGCTTAATTTTTAACGGAGAGCAAATGTATCACTTTTTTTTAATATTTTCAATTTATTGTATAATTGATTGATTATCAATAGATATACATAAAGTTTTTACAATTTTTAGTTAGATAGAAAAATCCATTTAAATATATCTTTGTAAGAAACTTTTTTGCCATATACCAATATCCCTATACGGTATATTTTGCCAGATAACCAAGCTATAAATATTACAGTGAAGATTAAAAGAAATAGCGATAATAATAATTCTCCAATGGAGACAATTTCAGGAATTCCATAAGCAATACGGATTATCATTGTTATTGGTGAAGTAAATGGAATTATTGAAAACCATTGGGTAAGTGTTCCAGAAGGATTTTCTATCCAAATATTGATTAGAGCTATTGCAAGAATGAGAGGGAGTGTTATTGGTAGTATAAACTGTTGCATATCATAATCATTGTCCACTGCTGCTGCTATTGCTGCAAATGATAATCCATATATTAAATATCCGCCCAAAAAGTATAACATAAAAAATATGAAAAATACAGCCATCTTATTTAAAGGCATATTAGCAAATTTATTTGCTATTAAATTTACAGATTGTATATCGCCTCCAAAATAGCTATATAACTGTAATCCGACGATGGCAATGATTATCCAAAAAATAAATTGAGTAAGTGCAAGCATAGCAATACCAATAATCTTACCAGTAAGTAGATGGGAAGGTTTTACCGAAGAGAGCAAAATCTCAGCAATTCTGTTTTTTTTCTCTTCTCTTACACTATGCATTACTTGCGAGGAGTACATAAAAATAAAAAAGTAAATTATTATTCCGCCGAATATAGCAATAGTAATAAACAGCTCTGATGTCCCTTTTTGTATTAGCTCAGTTCTTATTATCAGCGATTTAAATAAATTTTGGCTTATTTGTTTAGGGATGTTGGCTTTTGTAATTATATAACTATGCCATTGGTTTTGAAAAATATTTTTCAGCAGTAAAGTTGTATTACCTACAAGAGGTTTCGTTAGATATAATTTAAGTCCTTTTTTATCAAAATTTTTAGGTATAATTATAATTCCATCTATTTTATTATCAGTAAGTTGCTGTTTTAATGAATCGATATGTTCATTGGTAGGGATTAGATAAATATTGGCATTTTTTATAGGTAATGTAAAAATATGACTACTATCAGCAACAAAAAATTTTTTAGTTTTACCTGCTTCTTTTTCGGAAAGATATGCAGGAAATAGAATAATTCCTATAAAAAATAATGGAGTTAAAATTGAAAGTATCCAAAATAACTTACGTTGTATACGTTGTAAATATTCTTTAAGAGCAACAATAAAAATTTTTTTCATAGTTTTAATTTTTAATACTCTATAATATTACCTGTATTCCAATAATTTAGCATTTTACGCCAAACTTTTAGATATTCAGCTTTACGGCGTAAAATATAGCAATTTTCTGAAAATTGATTTTGCTTTTTGTAAAATTCAAAATTTACTTGATTAAATGACGAAGATATGACATAACTCCATGTTTCTTTTTCTTCGTCTTTATAAATAGCCGATGGAGGTCCGAAAATAATATATATCATACCTCTGTCTGTGCGCCAACCTTCCTTGTATGAAGTAAAATAAAAATTTGCTAATAAAACACGATTGTAAAAGATTCTAATGAGTTCTTTTGCAAGAAATTTATCTTCACCACTGTTTTTTATCCAAAAACCATCTACTGCAAGTTTGGGATTTTTAGCTGATTTAAGCGCTAAGAAACTGCGAGAGGATGTTATATATATCAATGGATCAATCATCTGTATAGGATAGCGTATATAAGGAAAATCATTACGGAAAAACTCTACAGATAGTCCGTGGGGATTTATAGTGTCTGGGGAAAATAAATAAATTCCCGGTTTTTTGAAATATATAGTATCTTTTACAGCAATTTTTGATATATCTAAAATAATAGGTTTAAATTTTTTTGTTATTTCTGAATATGGTGGGGCAGCTGCCGTAGAGTCAATTTTATATCTAATCATAAAAAGAGAGTCGTAGGGTAGGGTAGTTTCTATAAAATATCCATTTTTACTATTTATCATGAAATTTCTCATAACAATTTTATAATTATCAGCATTTTTTAATAAAAAATTATCTGAATTTATTATAGTCTTATCAAGATAAATAAAATTTAAAGCTGATACATTCTGCTGCAAATCGTATAAAATAATTGCTAAAATTCCTTTTTTAGCTTTTGTATTGATTTGCCAAAAAGAGATTAAACTTGTTCTATTTGTTAATTTTTTAAGTATAAAAATTTTTGAACTGCTATCAATTATTTTAAACTTTTTTAAAGAGGCAAAAAGAATATACTTTATACGAATTTTTGCTATTTTAGAATTAAAGCTAATTTCATTTAGATTTAAGCGAAAATAAATTCTAGAAATCGAATCATTTAAATTGTAAATTTTATATATGGGATGAAGCTTGGCTTGTGTTGGATTATATATACGAGAGACATTAGGTAAACGATTTTGAGCTTTTATTGCATAAATCGTAATAAATATAAAAATAATTATTGAAAATTTTTTCATTTAAAAATAAATTTGTAATTTAGGCAATCAAAAATATAAAAATTCTAATGAATATAAAAGGTACAGCAGTTAAAGTCACTGATGAATATGTAAAGAAATTTTATCCTGAAAAGTATGAAGTATGGAAGGAAACGCTTCCGGAGGATAGCAAAAAAATTTTTCAGGATATTATATTGAGTTCTAATTGGTATCCTATAAAGCCTGCTTTTATAGAACCTACAAAGGTTGTGGCAAATTTTTTCTTTGCTTCTGATTATGAAAAAGCTGCCTTTGAAATAGGTAAATATTCTGCCGAAGTTGCATTGAAAGGAATATATAAAATTTTTCTTAAAGTAGCATCGATACCTTTTATTATTAAAAGAACTCCAACGATATATAAAACATATTATGATAAGGGCAATATGATAGTAGAAAAAACAGAAGATAATTACGCTATATTACGATTATTTGATATAGATATTGAACACGAAATACTTTTTTATAGGATAGGGGGTTGGATGGCAGGAGTGCCGCCATTAGTTGGAAGAAAATTTGTAGATTTAAAAATTGATAAAGAAATAAAACATAACCAAATTACTGCAACTTTTAAATTTAGATGGGAATGAATGTAAAAGGAATTGCAGTATCTGCTACATACAATTATATTAAAAAAAATTTTCCAGAAGATCTAACGGAATGGTTGAATAATCTTTCGCCAGCTTCGCAAAAGATTTTTAAAAATATAATTTTACCCTCAGAATGGTATCCTGCTTATGAAGCTGTGGTTGAGCCTACTCAGCTTGTTGGTGAAATGTTTATAGGCAGTGCCGAAAAAGCTGCATTTGAAATAGGGAAATATTCTGCACAGGAAGGGTTAAAAGGTGTATATAGAGTTTTTGCTCGTTTAAGTTCAATAAATTACATTATAAAACGTTCTATCCCTATTTATGCTAATTACTATGATACTGGTCAATTTTCTATAATTACTAATGAAAAAGGTAATGCAGTGCTGAAACTCTCTGGTGTCCCTAAAAAATTTTATCTTGTAATTCATAGAGTAGCTGGCTGGATTTTTGAAATTCCTTTTATATTAAATAAAACTGTGAAAAAAGTGGAGTTTAAAAAATTATTATTAAACGATTTAGTAGATACTTATTTTTATTTAGAATGGGAAGATTAAAAAAAGCAAACTAATAATTATGAATGTAAAAGGTATAGCTGTAAGGGCTACATACAATTATGTAAAAGACAAATATCCGGAGCGCTTCGCAGAATGGCTCAATAGCCTACCTCATAATTCAAAAAAAATATTTACTAATCAAATTTTACCTTCTGAGTGGTATCCTGCATACGATGCGGTGATAGTCCCTACGAAGTTAATTGGCACAATGTTTTTAGGAACCCCGGAGAAAGCAGCAGATGAAGTAGGGAGATATTCAGCCCGCGAAGCATTAAAAGGAGTATATAAAATTTTTGCGAGATTGAGCTCTATAAATTATATAATAAAACGTTCGGTGTCTATTTATTCAAATTATTGGGATACAGGAAAGTTTACGATAATAAGTAATGAAAAAGGTAATTCAATGATGCGCCTTTCAGAGATACCGGATGATTTTTACCTTGTAATACATCGAGTAGCTGGGTGGATTTTTGAAATCCCTCTTATTATGAAGAAGAATTTAAAAAAATATGAACTTAAAAAAGTCCAAAGGGGAAGATATATAGATGGATATTTTTATATAGAATGGGAGTGAAATAAGTTTATGTTAAAAAACATTTTAGGTTTAAAATAAAAAATATAGTTTTGAAGCGCAAATAAAAATTATACAAAATGAGTATTCTGATAAATAAAGATTCACGCGTAATTGTACAAGGATTTACAGGTTCGGAAGGCACCTTCCACTCCGAACAAATGATAGCCTACGGAACAAATATAGTAGGTGGTGTTACTCCCGGTAAAGGAGGACAAAAACATTTAGATCGTCCAGTTTTTAATACAGTAGAAGAGGCAGTTAAAGAGACAGGAGCAGATGTATCAGTAATCTTTGTTCCACCTGCATTTGCAGCAGACGCTATTATGGAAGCAGCAGCAGCCGGTATTAGGCTTGTAATTGCTATTACAGAAGGCATTCCAGTTGCAGATATGGTTAAGGTCAAAAGATTTTTAGAAGACAAAGAGACTCGTTTAATAGGTCCAAATTGTCCTGGTGTAATTACTGCTGAGGAGGCAAAAGTAGGAATAATGCCTGGATTTATCTTTAAGCGTGGTAAAATAGGTATAGTCTCTCGCTCTGGAACATTAACATACGAAGCAGTAGATCAAATAACAAAGGCAGGATTAGGGCAGACAACAGCAGTAGGTATAGGTGGTGATCCGATTATTGGTTCTACAACATTGGATATTATAAAGTTATTTATGGACGATCCAGAAACAGAGGGTATAGTTATGATAGGTGAAATAGGAGGCCAAATGGAAACAGAAGCAGCACGCTGGATAAAAGAACACGGCACAAAACCTGTTGTAGGCTTTATAGCTGGACAAACTGCTCCTCCTGGACGCCGTATGGGACATGCTGGTGCTATTATCGGAGGTAAAGAAGATACCGCTGCTGCTAAAATGCAAGTAATGGAAGAATGCGGTATCTATGTTGTAAAATCTCCTGCTGAAATTGGCGAAACAATGCTCAGAGCCCTCCAAGATTTTAAAAAATAATAACATATTAAGGCTGCCTGAATACTTCTACAACTCCTTATATTTCTCTTAATTCAGGCAGCTTTTTTATTTCCTAAATTCCTCATAAAATATTTTTTTAAAAAATTTATCTTTGCCCTAAAAAAATATGAACATATTGTTGATAAATCACTATGCAGGTTGTCCCGAATGTGGTATGGAGTTTAGACCATATTATCTTGCTTGGCACTGGCAAAAATTGGGGCATAAGACAATTATTGTTGCCGCTTCGCATAGTCATCTTAGACGCAAAAATCCTGTTTTAGAAAATAATCTACAAACTGAAATAATTGACGGCATTGAATACCTATGGGTAAAAACACCTTCCTACACTGGAAATGGTTTAGATAGAATAAAAAATATGCTTTCTTTTGTGCATACGCTGAAAAAAAATGCCAAATTTATAGCCGAAAAATATCAACCAGATATAGTTATAGCCTCCTCTACATATCCGATGGACATAGCCCCTGCTAAAAAAATAGCCCGACTTGCTAATGCTAAACTTATTTTTGAAATTCATGACCTATGGCCTCTTTCTCCTATGGAACTGGGCGGATATTCTAAATATCACCCTTTTATTATGTATGTGCAACATTACGAAAATATGGCATACAAACACGCCGACGCTGTTGTTAGTATCCTTCCTAAAACAAAAGAGCATTGCATAGAACACGGTTTAAAACCTGAAAAATGGTTCCACGTGCCAAATGGTATTTTTGAAAAAGATTGGAAACAAACCGCTGATATTCCTGCCGAGCATAAACAAAAATTGCAAGAATTAAAAAATAAACGCTTATTTCTTATCGCTTACACTGGAAATTTAGGTGTCGCAAATGATTTATATACTTTCATTGATACTAAAAAATATCTGAAAAATTCTGATATTGCCATTATTTTGCTTGGAAAAGGAACAGAAAAGGAAAGATTAAAAGACTATGTTCAAAAACAAAATTATCAAAATGTGTATTTTTTTGATGCAATAGAAAAAAATGCTATTCCCGAATTTTTGAAATACGTTGATGCAGTATATATTGGACTAAAAAAACAACCATTGTTCCGTTTTGGTGTTAGTCCTAATAAATTATTTGACTATATGATGGCAAAAAAGCCTATTATTTATGCAGTTGAAGCAGGAAACGACCTCGTAAAGGAAGCAAATGCAGGGATCAGTGTAGAGCCTGAAAATCCACGAGCAATAGCACAAGCAATAGATCAATTAGCCTCAATGCCTTCTGAAAAACTTAAAGAAATGGGAGAAAATGGATATAAGTTTGTTATTGAAAATCATACTTATGAAAAACTTGCACAAAGATTTTTAAATGTAATGCAGAAAATCCGCGAATGATAAAAAAACTGTGGAAAAAATTTATCTCCTCAGAGTTTAATCGCAACAGCCTTGTGCTTGTTAGCGGCACTACAATAGCGCAACTTTTGCCTATAATAGTTTCGCCAATACTTACTCGTTTATATTCACCTGAGGACTTTGGAGTTTTGGCTCTTTTTATGTCTTTGAGTATGATATTATCCCTATTGGCTACTGGACGATATGAACTGTCGCTTATACTTCCAAAAAAAGATAGCGAAGCTTTTAATCTGCTGAATTTAATATTCATAATTGCAATAATATTTTCGTTGTTTTTGTTGCTTGCTATTTTGTTGTTTCACGATTTTTTTGTTGGTGTATTAAAAGAGCCTAATATAAGTCTGTGGTTATATTTTTTGCCGCTCACTGTATTTTTTTTGGGAGGTTATACGGCTTTGACTTTTTACCATACAAGGCTTAAAAACTATAAAATTATTTCAACTTATAAAGTTGCACGTTCTTTTACTATGGCATCAGTTCAAACAGGACTTTTTTTTCTTCGTAATGGGACACTTGCCCTTGTTTTAGGGTATATTTTGGCACAAATAATAGGTTTTTTGGGCTTATTGAAAAAAGTTTTTATAAAAAATAAACAATTGAAATTCAATAAGTTAAAAGTGATTGCACTTGCCAAAAGATACAAAAAGTTTCCTTTTATGACTTTGCCTTCCAGTCTTTTAAATAAACTTTCGTCAGAGATGCCCAATTTATTGATAACTCCACTTTTCAGTAGCACTATATTAGGTTTTTACTCTTTGGGATATAGAATTCTGACTGCTCCCAGCACTTTTATAGGTGTTTCTATATCGCAGGTGTTTATGCAATCGGCAACTGAGGAAATGCATAAAACAGGTAAAAGTTCACGCGTATTTATTTCAACTTTGAAAAAATTGCTTGTAATAGGTATTCCTTTTTTTCTTGTGTTGTATTTTACGGCAGAGCCTGTTTTTGGTTTTGTCTTTGGTAAAGAATGGACAATAGCAGGCACTTATGCCAAAATTTTGACGCCTTTTCTTTTTACTCGTTTTGTGGCTTCGCCGTTGAGTGCTGTCCTATACGTTTTTGAAAAGCACGAAATTCTCATAGGGTCGCAAATTACAATTTTCTTACTCTCTATTGCAACTTTTGCAATAGGACACTTTTTTTTGACTAATTTTCAGAACTTTTTACTTTTGTATTCTGTGTCTTTGTCGGTTTATTATGTTATGTATTTGTTTATCAGTTATTTAATTGCTAATAAGAAAATATGAATATTTCATTCAATAAATATAAATTTTTCTCAATATTATTGCAAGTAGCAATATTTTTTTTGTTAGAGTATGCATATAAACATTTTGTTGCTCCTTTGTATGAATACGAACATTTTTTGTATGAATATAATTCGCTAAAATATATAGAAACTAAATTGTTATTCTTTTTCGTGCTTTTGGTTATAAATTTTAAAAATCCTTCTCCATTTATTTACGCCGTAAATCAGATTTTTTTTCTTTTTATGTTCTCACCAAATCTTATTGTCTATGAATATAACCCCGCTACACCAAGACTAATTATATACTCAATAGCTGTTTTTCTTATCTTGTTGCATATATTAGGTTTTATTAGAGTTAAAGTAAAAACAGTCAAACTGACTGAAAAACAATTTGTTATCTTAATTTTGTTTTTAATAGTTTTGATGCTTATCCCTATTGTTGCTTACTATAAGTTTAATCTAAATTTAAAAGTATTAGAGTTTAAAGACGTGTATAAAGTTAGACTTGAAAATCGTCCTCCTAATGCATTAATTGCTTATTCTTATACTTGGCTTTCCAAAATTTTGTTGCCAGTATTACTTGCGTATTCTATAATTCGTAAAAAATATGGTTTATCAATATTTGCTATTGTGTTATTGCTTTATCTATATTTAACACAAGCACATAAGTCTGTATTTTTTAGCACCTTACTAATTATTTATTTTTATTTTTTTAAAAATTACTACAAAAAAATATTTTTCTTTCTATTTCTTTTATTTGTCGCAATAATTACTGTTCATTTTTTATATGTTTTTATGGGGAAATTAATGCCAGAGTCTCTACTTGTTAGACGGGTTTTATTTTTACCTGCTGTAATAAATAAATTATATTTTTCTGCTTTTAAGGATCAACCTTTATTTTTATCTCATAGTGTTTTTTCCTCTTTTTTTCATTATCCTTACCAATTAGACCCTCCTCATCTGATAGGTAAAATATTTTTTCACTCTCCACAGACAAATGTAAATAACGGCTTTATTTCCGATGGTTATATGAATTTTGGAAGCTTAGGAGTATGGATATATGTTGTTTTGGTAGCAATTACCATTAAATTTTTTGATCTTTTTTATATAGACAGTAGATATTATGGAATATTTTTTTACATCATTTTTACGTTGATAAGTAGTTATTTTTTAACTAGTTTAATGACGCACGGAATACTAATTTTAATGTTATTAGCTTTGTTCTTTTTAAGAGATTATCAAAAAATAGAATTATGAAAATCTGTCATCTAACATCAGTGCATCAGAGGTATGATACACGCATTTTTTTGAAGGAATGCAGAAGTCTGCAAAAAGCAGGTTTTGACGTTAGTTTAATAGTCGCAGACGGTAAAGGCGATGAGATAAAAGATGAAATTAAAATATATGATGTTGGTAAACCTCACTCGCGTTTAAAAAGAATGCTCAAAACAACCAAAAAGATATACCAAAAAGCCGTAGAAATAAATGCTGAAATATATCACTTTCACGACCCTGAACTTATACCTATTGGACTGAAACTCAAACGATTAGGTAAGAAAGTTATTTACGATGTTCACGAGGACGTGCCACGACAAATTCTTTCTAAACCTTATCTAAGCTCTATAATTGCCCGCCCGCTTTCTTTTT
>CAZWVR010000076.1:0-12414 GCA_964637235.1 uncultured Bacteroidales bacterium
GTTTTCAATAGGCTTACTTTTAGTTTTTTTAGTACAGGAAATTGATAATAACAAAAGTAAAAAAATAAAAAAGCCCAATGTTTTAAATCTTTTAAAACCTTTCATATCACATTTTTTTAGTTTTAAACTTGCGCAAAAATAGAGGAAAATATTGTTAAAAATCAATATAAAAAAATAAATTAACATTTTATAAGAAAAAGTATCAGCAATAACCACAAAAATTATTTTAATCAATAATATAAAACTCCCGAGATCAATGTATTAATTTCAAAAAGAGAAAAATTAAAATTCTGCAAAGTTTTCTATAAATACATAAAGTTTTTACTTAAATATTGACATTAAATGATTAAAATAAGTTATCTTTGTAAAAATCCATAAAAATGAAAAAGTTCCTATTTGTAATACTTCTGCTGACCTATTATACTGGATACGCAACTCATAATAGAGCAGGAAATATAGTTTACGAACATTTATATGGATATACTTACCGAGTGACAATATGGACATATACATACACTTTATCTCAGGCAGACCGCCCAAAATTATATATACAATGGGGAGATGGAACTGGCGACAGCATAGCCAGAGTGCAAAAATTAACTTTACCAGATTATTACTATGAAAATAAATATGTTGGAATACACACTTATCCAGGACCGGGAGTTTACGAAATAGTTATGGTTGACCCCAACAGAAATGAAGGTGTGCTTAACATACCTAATTCTGTAAATACACCCTTCGGAATTAAAACGACACTGGTAATAAGTCCTTTCATTGATGGAGATAATTCTCCTGTGCTTTTAAATCGTCCTATTGACAAAGCAGCTCTACATAAAATTTTCATTCATAATCCGGGAGCCTATGACCCAGACGGAGATTCCCTATCATATAAAATGGATACCTGCAGATATGTAAACGGAGATAAAATCCCCGGATTTCGCTTACCAGACGCAACTCACAGAATTTATGTGGACTCAATTACAGGAGATCTAATTTGGGACACACCCGCACGGGTAGGTATATATAACGTAGCTATGAGAATTGAAGAATGGAGACATGGCGTAAAAATAGGTTATATTATCCGTGATATACAAATAGAAGTAGAAGACTCCGACAATAATCCTCCGCAAATTTCTACCGTAGATAACGTCTGCGTAGTTGTGGATTCTGTAATAGACTTCACTGTGACTGCAACAGATCCCGATAATGACTATATCACTTTGACCGCCGAAGGAGGTCCTTTTCAAGTAGATACTTTACCTGCTCAATTTAACCAAGCCACAGGACAAGGAACTGTCACTTCGGAATTTATATGGCATACAAACTGCTTACATTTAAGACAAACTCCCTATCATGTTTCTTTCAAAGCAAAAGACGATAATCCAGAAGTCCAATTAGCTGACTTTAAAAATGTCTTTATAAAATTAATTGGTCCTCCTGTAAAAATAATCGACATAGAACCATCAAACTCAAATATATTTCTAAAATGGACAAAAGCAAAATGCCCAAACTCATCAGGTTATTTGATATACAGACGCAACTCACAAGAAAATTTCTCAATTGCACAATGTCAGCAAGGAATACCTGATACCTGGGGATACACACTAATTGATACCATATATAATCCTAATGACACAACATACATAGACAAAGGTTTACCAAATGGATTTTATTATTGTTATAGAATAGTTCCCCTATATACTGACCACCATCTTAAAGGTGTTCCATCAAACAAAGCGTGCGTAGAACTTGTAGGAGGTATGCCGATATTTATAAAAGCCTCTGTTAGAACAACTGATAGCATTAACGGTTCAATAATTGTTAAATGGATAAAACCTCCTAAATTAGATACTATACAGCATACTGGTCCTTTCCGCTATCTACTTTATTATTCCAGAGATTTATATGGAGAAAACTATCAAGGTCCTAAAATATTCAACGGCTTAAATAATACTTCTTACATTGATACGCCTTGTAATACCAAAAATAATCCTACAATTTATAAACTTATTTTGCAAGAATTCAACTCTCAGACCAACTCTTGGCAAAATATCGGAGACCCTACTTACGCTTCAACACCATTTTTAAATATAGCTTCCTCAGACAGACGCAATATCCTAACAATAGACCAAAATGTTCCATGGCAAACTCTAAAATACATTATTTACAGATTTAATCCACAAACAAATAACTATGACTCCATAGCAGAGACTTTAACTAATACTTATGTGGATAGGAACCTACATAATCTAACAAAATATTGCTATAAAGTAAAGACTGTTAGCCGATATACAGCCGATAGCATGCCAAATCCTATTATCAACTACTCTCAAATTAACTGCGGGATACCTATTGATACTATACCTCCATGCTGTCCCAAATTCACTGTCCAAAGCGATTGCCAACAACAACGAAATATTATAAAATGGCATATGCCCGCAGATTCATGCTCAGAAGCCCTAAAAGAATATAAATTATATTACACAAATAATATTAACGATGAACCATGGCTTTTAGAAACATTCTCTCCCGAAGATTCAATATATTACCACTATCCAGAAAATACATTAGCGGCATGTTATATTATGACAGCCGTAGACTCCGCTGGTAATGAAGCTGTATGTAAAACTCAAAAACAATGTATTGATGTATGCAATTATTATAAATTACCTAATATTTTTACCCCCAATGGCGATGGCGTAAATGATGTATTCCATCCATACCCCTATCCACATAATTTTGTCGAAAAAGTAGATATGAAAATATTCAACAGATGGGGCAATCTCGTATATCAAACAGACGACCCTGATATAAACTGGACAGGTATTGATATAAATACCGGTAAACCAGTCCCTGACGGTGTATATTACTACATATGCGATGTTTATGAATATAGACTTAATGGGCTACAACCTCGTAATATCAGCGGTTTTATCACTGTTTCAAGAAATGAAAATAATAAAAAACCATAAATTATGAACAAATATCTACTACTCATATTCTTATTACTATATCATACCTCTTTTGCACAAAAAGGTATTACATACTATTTTAAAGCAAAAGGAGCTGAAAAAAATAATAATATCTCCAAAGCTATTCAATTTCTTGACTCTGCCATAAATATTGACAATAGCAATAAAACTTATCTATTCGAAAAAGCTGTAATACTCTATAAATCAAAACAATACAGAAAAACGAAAAATATTCTCTTTTTACTTTCTACAAAAAAATATTATCCTGCAAACTTATACTTAGCTAAAATATATGCATTAGAAAAAAATCCTGACAGTAGTATTTATTTTCTAAAAAAATACCTTTCTTATCACAGAAAAATTCCGCGAAATAAAATACGCCTCGATAGCGATTTAGCTCTCATTTCAAATACACCACAATGGCATAAACTATGGAAACAAAAATGGTATTCTTCCTCAGATATAAAACTACAAGAAGCTGAATTTTACCTTGAAAATGAAAATTATATCCCTGCCTTTGAAATTACTAATGCACTAATCAATAAAAACAAAAAAAATTACAAAGCTTATTTCCTAAAAGGCAAAATTTTTATGAAACTACAAAATCCTAAAAACGCCATAAAAAATTTTACAAAAGCAATAAAAATTTATCCAAGCTATTACTTATATTACAATTGGCGCTCAGAAGCATATCAACAAATAAAGAAATATAAAAAAGCCATAAACGATATTGAAAAATCTTTAAGACTAAATCCATATCAAATAGAGCTATATCCCAAAATTGCTTTACTTTATAGCTATACACGGCAATACGATAAAGCTATTTTTTACATAGAAAAATACTTAAAATTTTTTCCTACGGATTTAAACAGCTCCTTTTTAGCAGCACAAATCTATTTTGAAAATGGTGACTATTTAAAAACAATCAAACTATTAAACAAAATATACGATAAATACGAACCCAAAGCTAAATTATATTTTTTACGAGGAAAAGCTTATCTATATTCCAATGAATACGGTTTGGCAATATATGACCTTTCCCAAGCATTAGATTTAAATCCAAAACTAACAGAAGCATACGTCTATAAAGGTTTATGTTATTATAAACAAAAGAAAATAGATAAGGCTTGCGCTCAATGGCATAAAGCTATTGAACATAAGCAATATATGGCAAATAAATACTATTACCAAAATTGCGAAGAATATGAAAAGAAATTAACCCATTAAACTTATTTTCTCCAAAAGATCTCGTTGCTTTATAATAAAATGTTTGTCTTTAAAATCTATGATACCGCTATTTTTTAGTTCTCCAAGTAATCTAACTGCATTTTCTAAAGATATTGAAGCCAATTCTGCCAATTCACGGCGGGTAAATGGCAATACAAAATTATCGGAATGATAAATACTATCAGCAAGGTATAATAAAATATCGGCAATGCGCCCACGAGAAGATTTTTGGTTAAAACTATTAAGACGGTCAAAAAGAACAGTAGCGCAATTGCTAATCTCTTTTATTACCCCCTGTGTAAAAGCTAAATTAGTCGTACTTAGCTTGCGAAGGAATTCGACTTCTATCATACACAACTGTGAATCCAATACAGCAGAAGCAGAAAAATTATAGATAGGTTTTTCTGAAAATATAGAATACAAACCTATAAATTCTCCGGGGGAAATAATTTTTATTATAGTATTTTTTTTGTTTCCCTCAACAAAGATTTTTCCCATGCCATGGGTTAAATATAACGAATGAGTAATAGGCGTTCCCTGCTTAGCAAATCTTTCTCCTTTCTTATAATTAACAATAAAACAATATTTATGCAATTCTCTTATAACTTCAGTTCCTACCTTTTTAAAAATACCAGATTTGTAGGGGCAATTGATACAATTTTTGGGTCGTTTAAATCTTGCCATATTAAAAGTTTGCCTTTAATTTTACTGTATCAACTTCAGCTTTAAGGACAAAATAATCATAATTTAAATTTACCGGGATAAATAAATATTCCAATTTACTTTTAGTTTTCCGAGCAATATCTATAAAACCGAGACCTGCACCGCCACTTTCTCCAATCTTTCCTTCTTTTAGTTGTTTTTTATACATATCGCGTAATTGTTCTATTGATGAGGCATTAACTTTATCAATTATACTCTTTATCTTTTCAACGGAATTTTTGGTTGTGATATTGATAGTTATTATGTAATAAATCCCCTGTTTTTTGCCTATCATAAAAAGTCCTTTTTTGCCCTTATTATCAATAATTTCCTCTGTATGTCTTTGCATATTTTGCAACACTTCTACTATTGTATGATAAACTTTACGTTTTGTTTTTCTATCGTCATTATGTTCTATTTCTTCTTCTAATAAAGAAGCGAAAAATGTTGTAATTTTTTGCGTAAAATTCCCTATATATACTATATAAACACCATTTTCTATTAACTCATCATACATTGCAAGAATTGAACGCATAAAATGTTCGTCCAATTTCATATCTGAATTATTTTACATTTTTAATTAAAAACAAATAAACTGGTAAATGATCGCTATAACCACCTATAAAAGTATTTCCCACAAAACTTCTATACGGATATCCCTTAAAACGCCCGCTTTTTTGGAGTAAAAATTTCTTATTAAAAATTCTCGCATCGTAATATTTATAGCTACTTTTATCTTTTCCAAGTAAGCCATAGGATAACATAAATTGATCAAATAAATCCCACACATCGTTATAAGCCAATGTACCAATGCCTTTTTTATATTTTTTCTCCATAGGATTAAATAACAAATCAGGCTTTATTTTTCTGGGTTTATCTACTGTTCTCATTACTTGCTTAACACTGGGATCAGTAGGATCGTCATTAAGGTCTCCCATTATAATTATTTTAGCATTTGGATCTATTTTAAGAATGGAGTCAACATGGGCACGAATTATTTTAGCAACAAAGATTCTAAGTGGTTCGCTCCGTTCTTTACCTCCCCAACGAGAAGGCCAATGTGTGACAAAAAAATGAATTTCATCACCGTCTAATTTTCCCTTAACATATAAAATATCTCGCGTTTTATCATTTATAGGTAAATGAACAGGAATTTTCTCAGTATATTCAGGTCGAAAAAAACGAGGATTATATAAAAGAGCCACGTCTATGCCTCGTTCATCAGGTGAATCGTAGTGAATAATTTGATAATGTCTATCTGCTATTGCCGGCTGTTTGACTAAATCCTCCAATACTGAACGATTTTCTACTTCTGCTACTCCCATAACTACTGGTCCCACTGGTACTAATTCTGTGCCCAACTGTGAAATTACTTCTGCCAGATGTTTAAGTTTATGATAATATTTTTGAGTATTCCAATGTTTAGCTCCTTGGGGAGTAAATTCTTCATCTCTAACACCGGGCTCATCTATTGTATCAAATAAATTTTCAAGATTATAAAATGCTATACAGCTAATTTTATACTTTTTCTGAGAAAAACCTTGAAAAACCGTAAAAAATAAAAAAAACGCTAATAAAATCTTTTTCATTTGTTATTTTTTTTATTTTTGAACTCTACAAAAAACTTCATTAGTGCAAATATAAAATTTAAACATAAAAAAAACTAATATGAAACGCCTTTTTATTCTTTTTTTCAGTTTAGTAGCCTTTTACGGGCTTTTTGCACAAAATGCCACTGTAAAAGGACGTATCTTAGGAGCGGGTAAACCTTTAATAAAAGCACAGGTAAATTTTATCGGAGATAATAATGTATATCTTTCCACAGAAACAAACTTAGACGGAATTTTTGTATTTAAAAATGTACCTTCTGGGAATTATCAATTATATGTATCGGCAGAAGGTTATGAAGATTATTTTTCTGAAAACGAGATAAAAGTTTCAGAAAATAGCAATATTGATTTGGGTGATATAAATATGCAACCCTCTGCTGAACAAGCAGCAGAAGAAGAGCTGCCTGTGGTATCCGAGGAAGAATTATCCTCCTCGCAAGGTGAAGAAAATATTGTAGGTCTATTGCACGGTGCGCGTAATATTTTCCTTTCTGCGGCTGCATATAATCTCGGACAATTTAGATATCGTATTCGTGGCTATGACGGACGATACAGCGAAGTCCTCATAAACGGTATCACAATGAATAATATGGAAAACGGATATGCTTACTGGTCTAATTGGGGAGGATTAAACAACGTCACAAGGTATAAAGAACCTATCTTAGGACTTAATTTTGCTGATTATACTTTTGGTAATATTGGAGGCGAAACTAACATAACAATGCTACCTGCTTCTTTCCGCAAAGGAATAAGACTTACTTATTCCTCTACAAATAGAACCTACCGTAATCGCGCTATGTTCACATATTCAACAGGTTTAATGAGTAATAACTGGGCACTGACTATATCCGGCTCATATCGCTGGGCAAAAGAAGGATATGTCCCCGGTACTTTCTACGATGTTTGGGCTTACTATTTAGGTCTGGAAAAAAAACTGGGTAAACACGATATTATTCTCAACGTTTTTGGAGTACCATATAGAAGAGGAAAACAAGGTGCAGCTCTGCAAGAAGCTTATGACTTAGCAGGTACTCATTACTATAATCCTTATTGGGGCTATCAAAATGGCAAAAAAAGAAATAGCCGCATAGCAAATTATCATAAACCAACATTGATATTAACCGACATTTTCAATTTAAGTGAAAAAACAAAAATTACAACCTCTTTTGCCGCAAGAGTAGGACGCGCTGGCTCCTCTGCTCTAAACTGGTATAATGCTCCTGACCCAAGACCTGACTATTATAGATATCTACCAAGCTATATAACTAATGAAGAAAGTGCACAAATTGTCGCTGATAGCTTTGCAAGTCCAAATTATGGACAAATAAACTGGGACGAATTATACGAAGCAAATAGAAATAGCACTGACATAATTTATGACGCCAATGGCATAAAGGGTAATATAGTAAAGGGACATAGAGCTCAGTATATCGTAGAAGAAAGACGTTTTGACCAGCGTTATTTTGCTTTCTCTTCATATCTAAATCATCAAATTAACGACAACCTATCACTTGATGCTGGCATACAACTGCGTTATTTTAAAACAAAAAACTATAAAAAACTATTAGACTTATTGGGGGCTGATTTCTGGCTCGATATTGATAAATATGCAGAAAGAGAAGTTGCAGATATGGACTCAGCTCAAAACGACCTGGATCACCCAAACAGACTGGTTAAAGAAGGTGATATTTTTGGATATAATTACGATGCAAACATAAGAGATGGAAAACTTTGGGCACAAACAACCTATGATATAAGTAAATTAACAATTGGGCTGGCAGCATTCGTCTCTTATACTATGTTCTGGCGTACAGGTCATATGCGTAATGGTAAGTTCCCAGAAAATTCCTATGGTAATTCGCCAAAACAAAAATTCTTTAATTATGGCTTAAAATCCAGTTTCACTTTTAAAATAAACGGTAGAAATTACATATTCGCTCACGGTGCATATTTAACACTTCCACCTACATTCAGAAATTCATATATTTCACCCAGAACGCGCGATTTTACCGTAGATGGTCTAACATCTGAAAAAATTCTATCCGCTGATTTCGGATATACCCTTAGAGCTCCTAAAATAAAAGCAACATTAGACCTATTTTATACACAATTTAAAAATCAAACACGTGTAGTAAGCTTTTACCACGATGGATATAGAAACTTTGTGAATTATGCTATGACTGGTATTGATAAAGTCCATCAAGGTATTGAAGGTGCTATTGAAGCCAATGTATATGGCGGACTATGGCTCTATCTTGTAGGATCAAAAGGTTTCTATCAATATACTTCAAGACCAAAAGTAACTATTACAGTAGATAATACAGCAGAAGTGCTTGCACAGGATAAAACTGTTTATATTAAAAACTATTTCGTCGAAGGAACGCCACAAACGGCATTATCCGCCGGATTTAGATATCGCTCTCCTAAATACTGGTTTTTTAGTGGAAATTTTAACTATATAGACGATAACTATTTATCATTCAATCCTGAACGTAGAACCTCAGACGCAGTAGCTTATATCCCACAAGGTTCAGAACAATGGTATAAAATTATTGCAGAAGAAAAATTACCTGCTGCATATACATTAGACGCTTCTATCGGTAAATCTTGGAAAATTAAACACAAATACTACGTATTTGTTAGCCTAAATTTAAATAACATCCTGAACAATAAGAACATTATTACCGGAGGATATGAACAATTACGTTTTGATATGAGAACTAAGGACCCAGACAAATTTCCTCCTAAATATTACTATCTCTACGGAAGGCAATATTTCTTAAACCTTATTTTAAGTTTCTAATTTTTAATTCTAAAACCAAAAAACTAAAATAAATAATTATGAAAACAATAGTAAAAAGTTTCGTTTTATTGGGCTTAATAATAATACTTTTGCCATCTTGTATAAACACAAAATTTGACGAGCCCCAATCAATTTGTAATCAAATTAACATCAAACCGAACATCTCAATAGCCGATTTAAAGGCAAAAATTGGCGGTAGAGATACAATGAAAATCACAGAAGACCTCATTATTGAAGGACGCGTTATCTCAACAGACCAATACGGCAATTTCTATAAAGAACTCTATATTGAAGATTCAACTGGCGGAATCTCCATTATGCTTGACCTCTCGTATATGTTTACAAAATATCCTCTGGGACAAAAAATTTATGTAAAACTTAAAGATTTGTATCTACAAAATGATGGCGGAGTAATAAAAATTGGAAATACTTATAATAGTTACGGTGTAATAAAAGTTGGACGCCTTCAAGGAGAAGCTTTTATTGATCAACATATTATTAAAAGCTGTGATAATCAAGAAGTTAATCCTACAGTATTAACCATTCCTCAGGTAAATGACAATTATCTGGGTAGACTCGTAAAATTTAATAATGTTGAATTTTCTGAAAATGACTTAGGTCAAACTTGGGCTATCGGAAACGTAGATCCTCCTCAATCTGTCAACCATACTCTTGTTGATGCTGATTTAAATCAACTTGTAGTCAGAACAAGTGGATATGCAGCATTTGCCAATGATACAATACCATCCGGAAGTGGGTATATTATCGGTATTCTGAGCAAATATAATAACACTTATCAATTATACATTAGAACAAAAGAGGACGCTCAGATGAATAATCCAAGACTGAAACTCAATGTATTTCTGGCAAAAAATTTTGATGATCAAGATATATTCTCCGGAGGTTGGCAACAGAAAAAAGTATCCGGAAACGTCAACTGGGAAATTGGCACATATGGTGGAAGGCTTTATGGAAGCATCTCAAATTATAGTAATGGGCAGCATTCTGCCTGTGAAACTTGGTACATATCTCCTAAATTAGACCTTTCTAACGCAACAAATCCTATATTAAACTTTAATAATGCTTGCAATTATAGTGGACCAGATTTAGTTGTAAAATATTCTACTGACTATGACGGAGTTTCAGACCCCTCCAGTGCAACTTGGACTAATCTTAATCCAACACTTTCAACAGGTGGCTGGACTTGGACTAATTCAGGAGACTTAGCCCTCCCAAAAGCTAAAAATGTATATATAGCCTTCGTCTATTACGGAAGTAATAATGACGGTAAAACTTGGGAAATTGACGACATTTTCGTAAAAGAAAAACAATAAACTACCTCGTTTACTGCTAAACTGGCACCCTGCTCTATACACACAGACCACTATTTAAGGGTGCCAGTTTTATTTTATACAGAAATTCTCATCTTTATAACTAAATTATTAGAAAAATTTGCTTTTTTAAGAAAAAAATGTCTATATTTGCAGAGGGTAAGTCTTGGACGACCAGCTCCTGCCGAATCCCCCAGGTCCGGGAGGAAGCAAGGGTAAGGTGGTTGAGCGGTCGGTTCAAGTAACTTACCCTTTTTTATTTTACGGTTTTTTTATACATTTGTATTTAGCCAAAAAATAAACATTGCTTGTTTATTATTCTTTTGTAAAAATGCTAAAACATTTATAGACGCTACAATAGAGTCCTTTAAAAAAGAAATTTAGTCAACCTAAAAATATAAAACTATGAAATTTTTCATTGACACTGCCAATCTTGACGAAATACGCGAAGCTGCCTCTCTGGGCATTCTTGACGGAGTTACTACTAATCCGTCCTTAGTTTCGCGTGAAGGTATTCACGGAAGAGACAATCTCCTGAAACATTACAAGGAAATCTGTAAAATAGTTCAAGGACCTGTAAGTGCAGAAGTTATTGCCACAGATTACGAAGGTATGATTAAAGAAGCCGAAGAATTAGCTGAATTGGATCCCCATATAGTAGTTAAAATCCCTATGATAAAAGACGGGCTAAAAGCCATTCGCCATCTTTCCTCAAAAGGAATAAAAACAAATTGCACATTAGTATTTTCTCCCGGACAGGCTATTTTAGCTGCAAAAGCAGGTGCTACTTATGTATCACCTTTCATCGGACGCTTAGATGATATCTCTTCCGATGGAATTGAACTGGTCAGAAAAATTGTTGATATATATAACTATTACGGATTTCAAACAGAAGTTTTAGCTGCTTCAATACGCCATACACAACATATAATCCAATGTGCAGAAGTAGGTGCAGATATCGTCACTGCTCCATTAAAAGCAATATTAGGACTACTAAAACACCCTTTAACAGACATAGGCTTACAAAAATTCCTTGACGACTATTATAAAACAGTGGAAAAGAAGCAATGAAAATAAAAACTGCTAAATACCTAAAAAGTTGCTTCTCATATAAAGAATGCCCTAAGCCTATAAAACCAGAATTTGCTTTTACTGGGCGTTCAAATGTCGGAAAATCATCTTTGATAAATATGCTTGTTAATGTTAAAAACTTAGCTCATACTTCGTCTAAACCCGGAAAAACTAAAACCATAAATTTTTTTTCAATAAACGACAGATGGTTCCTAGTTGATCTCCCGGGGTATGGGTATGCCAAGCTCAATAAAGACAAAAAGAAATTTTTCGGCAAGCTTATTACTGAATATCTGCTAAATAGACCAAATTTACTATATATTTTCGTCTTAGTGGACTCAACAATAGAGCCTCAACAAAAAGATTTAAATTTTATGTACAATCTTACAGAAGCAGGCTTGCCATTTGCAATAATTTTTACAAAAACTGACAAAATAACTGCAAATAAGCTCAATCAATTTTTATCAAAGTTTAAAAAACAATTTTTGGAAATCTGGGAGCAAATGCCGCCGTATTTTACAACCTCAGCAATAAAAAACATAGGAAGAGAAGAAATCCTAAACTTTATATCAGAAACGATAGACAAATATTGGGACAATAAAAAAATTATTCCGAATTTATATTAGGGCGTTCCCGCCGCCGACGCGATGGCTACACTGCGGCGGTCGGGTGCTTCGCTTATATTCGGCACTTGCTCG
>CAZWVR010000077.1:0-11757 GCA_964637235.1 uncultured Bacteroidales bacterium
CGTGGACTTCGCCAATTTTACGAACAGTGCCAGTAAGATAAAGAATTCGTTCTGTCACTGTTGTTTTTCCTGCATCAATATGGGCAGCAATTCCTATGTTTCTAAGTTTTGTAATCGGCATTTTTATTTATTTTTTAATGTTTAAAGTTTCAAAATTTCAATTACAAATGATGCTTATATGTGAATATACTGATTATCAAGCTTATAATCATCATTACAAAAAAAAACGATGGCAAAGGTAATAATTTTTTCTATGAAACAAATTTATTTTAGTATTTCAGAGGATAATAAAACAGCTATAATTGACTTCAAAATATTTATAAACTGAGATACAATAAGTCATCAAAGGATTTTCTATAAATAGAAGGTAGGCTTATAATTTACGCATACATAAATTTTGCATATACCAGATATGCAGTAGCTAATATATTAACGATATAATTGAGCCAAAGAGGATACTGCTTTCTTTTGAGTCTCAAATCATTATAAAATATATAAATAAAAGTGAATAAAACTCCAAAAGCCCACATCAGGAGAAAGCTCCAACTAAAACTACTAACATCGTGAGTTTTCCAAGTTTTATATACTTGTGGGATTACACCTATGCTTAGGATAATATTTCCTAACCAACCTAAACTATCAATAAATTTTTTCATTTATTTCTAATTTTTTGACCTGATATCATATATAAAAACCCGACTTCTTTATCTGTAAGATAGCGCCATTGGCCGCGTTTAAGATCTTTTTTTGTAATACCTGCAAATTCAATTCTATCCAGAGCTTTAACTTCATATCCGAGATGTTCAAGCATACGCCTGATAATTCTATTACGACCTGAATGTATTTCAATTACAATTTTATCTTTACGTTTCTGATTAAAATAAAATACCATATCTACATAAGTAAATCCATCTTCAAGCTGAAAACCTTCTACAAGTTTTTCCATATCACTTTTTGAGATATCTTTATTAAGAGTTGCGATATAAACCTTTGGCACTCTTGTGGATGGATGAATAAGTCTTTGAGCAAGTTCGCCATCATTGGTTAATATCAAAACACCAGTAGTATTTCTATCAAGCCTACCGACAGGATATACTCTTTCTTTAACTTCATCGCCCAATATATCCAAAACAGTTTTACGACCTTGTGGATCAGAACGTGTTGTTATTGTATCTTTTGGTTTATTCATTACAATATAAACATTAGGCTCACCTTTCAATCTTTTTCCTTTATACATAACGACATCCGTAGGCTTTATTTTTGTACCTAACTCCTTAACAACCTTTCCATTAACTGTAATAAGTCCTGCTTTTATAAGCTCATCGGCTTCCCGTCGCGAAGCAATACCTGAATGAGCTATAAATTTATTTAATCTAATAAGTTCCTGTTGCTTATTTTTCGTTTTGCTTCCTTTTCCGCCTTTTTTATTAGACGCAGTAGGAGAAACTTTGCTTTTTCCCTTCTTATTCATAAGTACTATTTTTGTAGTAAAATTTTATAAACCATTATATTGCATAATTGACTATTATGGAGCTACTACCCTATTGCATTTAAGATTACAAAATTCGTTATTTTTCATAAATTATTGAATAATTTTTCCATCACTTGGTTAATGATTTCATATTCAAATCCTTTTGAGAGCAAATAACGTATAATATTAGCTTTAATTTTCTGCTCTGTATATTTTTTTTGACGCAGACTATGATATTTCTTTAAAGCTAAATTTTGACATACACTAAAATATTGATTATCATCAATAGTTTTGAAAGCTTCTTGTATATCTGCCTCAGGAATAGCTAAATTGTACAATTGATAAGCTATTTTTTGCTTACCCCATTTATCTAAAACAAATTTATCATGTACAAAAGCCTTGGCAAAGCGTTCTGTATTTATGAAATTTTCCGTTATTAGTATGTTAATAATTTCATCGTGACATTCCGAAGGGACATTCCATAAAAGGAGCTTTTGTTGCATTTGTTTTGGAGCAATTTCTCTCCGTGCAGCTAATCTGCGAGCTTTATTTAACCATATTGAACAATCTATCCCATTGCACTTATATTTTCCAACTTTGGTCTATTGATTATTTTAATCTTTTTACCGTCAATTTCAATTATGCCCTCATTTTTAAACTCATATAATGTTTTAATAGCATTTGAAGTTGTCATATTAGAAAGATTTGCCAAAGCTTCTCTGGACAATCTGATATCCAAAGTTTTACCATCTTCCTCAAAGCCATAAGTATCAGCAAGAATCAATAAAGATTCAGCTAATCTTCCCCGTAAATGTTTTTGAGTTAACGAAATTATCTTATTTTCAGCCTCACCCAGTTCTTCTGCAAATAGTTTTATTATTGCAATGGCTAAATTATTATTTTCTTTTACCATTGAAAGGAATAAATTTTTATCTATTACACAAATGGTAGATTCTTCTAATGCACTAGCAGAGGCATTATAATATTCACCGGCAAAAAGAGCCCTAAATCCAATAAACTGACCAGGTTTTATAAGACGAAGAATTTGCTCACGCCCACCAATACCTTCTTTGTATATTCTGGCTTTTCCTTTGGCTAAGACTATTAAGCCCGTAGGTTTAAAGCCTTCCTTAAAAATAACTTCATTAGTTTTATAATTTATACACGAAACATTCTGCATAAGACGCTTTTTCTGCTCCTCCGTCAACATATAAAAAATTGAATCTTTATTTTGAAAACAATTAAAGCACTCAGATAAAATTTTCATAGCATTTTTTTTTACAAATATAAAAAATGTTTTATAATAGAAAAAAATATTTATTTTTACACGTCTAATCACAGAACTTTAAACTATGGAAAAGAAAGACGAAATTTACGAACTATTGGTAAAAAAAGCCTGTCTTAAACAAAAAATATTTGACAATACTTTTGAGGCTTTTAAAACAATAAAAAAAATTCTAAACGAAATAGCAGCAGAATATAATGAAAAACTTAAAAGCCACGATCATAGAATTATGTTTGAATATCGAAATGCAGGATTATTTCAGGCAGAACTAAAAGTAGCAGGAGATTTACTCGTGTTTTATATGCACTCGAATATATTTCAATTTGATAGAGACCATCGTATATGGAGTATTCCATACATAAAAAAAGATCCATATGCCACATATTCAGGGATTATCAATATATACAATTTTCTAAACGACTCATTCAAATACAATAGACGGGAAGACATTGGCTATCTTATAGCAAGAATATTTATAAACAAAGATAACAATTACTTTGTTGAAGGCAAACAACAGATGGGATACCTTTCTGAGAGTTTCGGAAGTGAAAAATTAGACAAAAATACATTGAAAGGAATTATTGAAGCAGCAATTCTCTATTCACAAAAATTTGATCTACTGGTACCCCCTTATGATACTGTCAAAATGATTACTGTGGAACAAATATTAGAAGCAAGACGACAAGGCTTACAAACAGGTAAACGTCTGGGCTTCTCCTTCAATTCAGATGATATATCCGGAGAAAAATTGTTATACAGCGGCGGCTAATATATTGACCAAAATAACCATAGCCTTTTTAACTTTTAAAATATAAATACATCACACTCATCAATAAAATTGGGATTTTGATAAAATTATCTATTAGTCTTTAATCAATAAATTTTAATTTTATACAAAAAAAATGAAAAAAAATTATTGCTATTTTTGTATTGTTATTTTTCCTCTATCCTTTTCTTAATGCACAATATATAAGCCCGAAAATAGTAAACGATTTACGATCCGGCTCTTTATATGGAACATTTTCACCAGACGGGAAATTCTTTGTAATGTCGGGTTATAATGGCGTCTTCACTTATAAATTTAACAATAGTGATTTGATATTTGTTAGTACTTTTAATAGGCATAATAATCATATAGTTCCATTAATAAAATTTTCACCAAGAGGGGATTTATTTATCACTGGCAGCTATTACGATAATAACTTAGAGTTTTACAAAGTTGAAGGAGATAATTTTCAGTTTATAAAAGAAATTCAAAATGAAGCTACAACGGTAAATTTTGATTTTTCTCCTGATGGGAACCTGCTCGCAGTTGCTTTATACAACAATAACCTAAATATCTATAAAATAGATGAAAATTATAATTTGACCCTTATAAAAAATATTTCATTTGAAGCCGACATAAATTCAGTAATTTTTTCACCTACTGGAAAGCTACTACTTGTAGGTTGCGAGGATTTTATAAAAATTTATAAATTAAAAAATCAAAACATATCATTTGTTCGAGATTTTGAGCTTGATGCCAATATAAACAGTATGGCATTCTCAAAGGATGGAAAATTTCTTGCTGTTAAAACTCAAAACACTACTGTGAAAATATATTTAGTAAAAGGAACAAAATTAAAATATCATACAACTTTATACGACTATAACCCAATCTTACCACCTAAATTTTCCCCAGATTCTAAATTTTTAATCACTGGCAATTTATATAAATCTTTAAACATATACAAAATAAATAAAAAGAATTTTTCTCTAATACAGACCATAAATATACCAAAAGCTCAAATAGCTATTTCAGATGTAAATTTTTCACCTGACGGAAAATATATGGTAGCAGGCACTAATAGCATTTTTCGAATTTATAAAATAGATACAACTTTTAAGATAACTCAAAGATACTACAATTATAAAGCAGGTATCCTGAATGTAGATTTTTCCCCTGATAATAGATTTTTAAGCCTTTTTTCATCATTTGATAAAACAGTAAATATTTATAAATTAAACCCTGATAATTATAATCTTAGCTATCTTTATTATATAAACAGCAATAACTTATCTTATCATAATCATCTTTTTTCAGCGGATGGAAAATTTTTCGCAACACCATTGGGAACATCTGTAAATCTTTATTCTATATCAGGAGATACTTTTACTTTCTTTGAAAGTCTTACAGATCATAAAGACACAGTTAACACAATAGCATTTTCTCGGACAGGTAATTTTTTAGCCACAGGAGGCGATGATAAAATTCTAAATATATATAGCATAAATGGAAATACAATAAATCACATAGCTAAACTTAGGCTCGAGGACGAGATAAATAGCATTGACTTTTCACCAAATAATAAATTTATAGCTATTTCGGAGTGGGAAAAAAATATAAAAATCTATTGGATTATAGGCAATAAATTCTCGCTAATTCACGAAATTCCAACAAATAACAACGAAGTAGAAAGTATTTGTTTTTCACCAAATGGTAAAATTTTAGCTGTTGCTTATGGTGACGGCACAGTAGAAATATATTTTATCAATGGGAAAAGTTTCTCTTTATTAAATACACTATCTGATCATACTAGTGCCGTTACTGATATAAGCTTTTCGCCAGACGGAAAACTTTTTGCAATAGCTTCTTTGGACAATACTATAAAAATATATAGCATTCAAGAGAATAACTTCAATCTCATTACAACACTTAATGATCACAATTCTTATATTTTCAGTATAAGATTTTCACCAAATGGGAAATACTTACTCAGTGGGGGTATAGATGGAGCTATACGCTACTCATTAAAATAAATCAGGATTATAAAAGGATACTTTCTCCATAAGGATTTTTAGTATACTTTTTATAATTACTACGAGCAAGCTCAATAGAGTTATTAGCATAGCAATATACGCACCCATAAGGGCAAGTATTATATTGTCCGATATCCATACTCATTACGCAACCACAATTTGCTCTCTGATTTTTATCCTTTTTTATTTTATAACGATAAATGATATTATTGTGAGAATATTCATTTAGAGGATATATAGAATCTGGTTCATATCCTATAAAATTCATTAGTACTTTATCTTGATTAAAAAGTCTTACCATAAGCTCATCGTCAATACATTTATTATGTTTAATTCTATAAACAGTTAAATCTATTTTTTCGGCACAAGTAGCAAGCTCCAAATTCCATTTTTTGTTCAATTTAGATAATTTCTCTGCCAATTGGTGCATTTTAAGTTCTGTAAACTCTTTGTAATGAATATTAGCTAAATTTAAATTTTTTCTAACTTTACGATAAATACTAATATCAGCAAAACTAAAAACTAATTTTTCTGTATATTTATAAATTCTATCACCGATATATTCAGTACGTTTAATCAATAAATCAATATCATATTTATCTGTTAGTATATATGGATCAAAGCGCCAAATAACTTTCTGTTTTCCTATTTTCTGGGATAGTTTAATAAAAGTTTCTATTCTATTGTCTATTGGAGGCAAAAATGGTTCTAAATCTTTATCATAATAATTCAAAGTAAAATGGAAATAATAGTTAATACCTTTATTATCAAGCAAGTGCAATTTATTTATGATATTGTTAGGATTTTTAGACCAAAATACAATTACACGAGTATTCTGGAAAGAAATATAATAAGGTTTACCATTAAAAGGGTTAATTCGTTTGATATAACCTTTTTTCAATCTATGGAAAAACCAATCAGAATAAAAAGCAGGGATATCAGTAGCTCGGCTTGCGGATATTATTACAGGAGCATAAGCCTCTTTATAAATTCCGTTATCAGTTTTAATTTTTACTTTTTTCCATTTCATAAATAAAAAAATTAACGGGCGGAAGGTTTCTACCCTCGCCCGTTGAAAGATAATTGAGTATGTATAAAAGCCTGTACAAAAATCATTTCACGCCAAATGCATAATAAGCATAAGTACCATCAGGATATATACCTTCCAAGAATATCCCACCACTGGCGTGAGATAATATATTTTTAACATCTTTTACGTTATTAACTTCTTTATCATTAATTTTGAGAATAATATATCCCGGTCGGACGCCAGCTGCTAAAAATTTACCGGGACCAATGCTTACGACTTTCACTCCATTCTTTATGCCTAAACGAGATTTTTCCATTTGAGTAAGATCTTCGAATGTAGCGCCAAAGAAATCAGCTTTTTGCTTAATAATAGGCTTTGTTTGCCCGGCTTCATTTTTCAATACAACAGTCAATTGCTTAATTTTTCCATTTCTTTTTATTGTTATGGTAATTTTATCTCCTGGACGATGAGTTCCTATATGTTCTAAAAGTTCAGGGACTTCATTAACCTCTTCACCATCAACTTGTAAAATTATATCACCCTCTTTAATACCGGCTTCTTCTGCGGCACTATTTGGAATTACATTAACAACAAGCACTCCTGAATAATTTTTCAGATGATATCTCTTAGCAATATCTGCATTTATATCTGTGACATTAACACCAAGATAAGCTCTTTGGACGGTTCCGTATTCTATTAAATCTGCTACTACTTTTTTAACAATATTAACAGGAACAGCAAAAGAATATCCTATAAAAGAGCCAGTTCGAGAGGCAATAGCAGTATTTATGCCGACCAATTCACCTTTTGTATTTATTAAAGCGCCTCCGCTATTACCGGGGTTAACTGCTGCATCTGTTTGAATAAAGGACTCAATAGCATAGCGTTTATCTAAAATGCTAATATTTCTTGCTTTTGCACTGACTATACCTGCCGTCACAGTAGATGTCAAATTAAAAGGATTACCTATTGCTAAAACCCATTGTCCCACTTTAAGGTCGTCAGAATTTCCAAAAGGTAAGACCGGTAAACTATCAGCATCGATTTTCAAAAGAGCTATATCTGTGGCAGGATCTTTACCAACAACTCTGGCTTTAAATTGTCGTTTATCAAACAATGTGATTGTAATATCATTTGCATTTTCAATAACGTGATTATTAGTGACAATATAACCATCTTTTGAAATTATCACTCCGGAACCTGTACCTTCCATAATGGGCATATTATTAGGAATGCCAAAAAAGAAATTCAACAGAGGATCATTAGAACTATTGTAATACTCTGTTCTAACATGAACAACTGCCCGCCGTCCCATTTCTGCCGCAACAGTAAAATCCGGGACATTGCCCATTGGAATATTAGAAACCAAATTAGTAGGAATATTTCCCTGCTTATCAAGAACTTGAACAGTAGTATGTTTTTGATGATAGGATATTACATACGATCCTATCAAACCGCCTACAAACCCTAAAAATAGGGCAAAAATCACAATAAAAAATAATTTACGATTGTTCATAACTACCAATTTTTTTTTACATTAAAAAATAACGATAAAAATCATTTATTTGTAACAAAGTTATAATTTTTTATGATTTTTATTAAGGCCAAATAAAAATATCTTCTGGTTTTTTAGGTCTAAGCATCTCTTGCCACATAAATCCATCTATATATTTCTGTTTTTCAGAAGCTTTTTCCGGTGGTAAAAGCGCTCCCTGGCTTTTACCGATTGGTTTTATAAGAGAAACTTTATTAGTGTCAAAGAATACCCACATTGTATCTGTCTGCAAATTAGCAATAGCCATAATTTGGTTTTTATCAGTAATAAAATAAATAACATTAACATCTCCCAGAGTTATCATTTTATCCAAATTACCATTTTTGAACCAAGCATCTGCATATGAGCATTTTACTTGATTGAAATTTATACTATCAACTTGTTGAGCAAAATAAACACTATCGAATAATTCTAATTCATCTGGATTGTTATTATATATGTATAAATCAATGTGATTTGCATAAATCTGCGAGCTATCTGTCCATATTACTGGCAAACCATACATCATAACAATAGAATCCCGAGCACTGAAAACCATAGAATCGCACTTTGCCTGAAAATCTTTTCTAAAAATTTTAACTTTATGATAGGCAAAAACTACTCTAAAAATAGCGGTATCAATATCTTCGTAAACAGTATCAATATAAGAAAATAATGTATCGCTATGAAGCCAGAGAGAATCATTTTCATATACATTTATCATTAAAGCGCTATCAGTCATAACAGAATATTGCCTTTTTTCGTAGAATAAACCATAATTTCCCTTTAAAATAATATCATTGACAGTATCTGTAATTACTACATTACGAAAAGCTTGCCCAAGACCTTTATTTCTATCATAAACAATACTATCTGCTTTCATATCGTGTTCTCCACTATGTAAATATGGATTTTGGCTCAATATACCAATATTATGTATATGGTCATATTGACCAAATTCTGTGTATATATAATTAGTATCGCTGATAATCTGCGTAGCTCCATAAAAATAAGATATTTCTTTACTCAGGTCATGTTTAAGTGTATCCGTATATATTTTAAAACGAGGATTTTTTATTACCACATCAGTTTTAAAAAGAACAAAATTGCTATCAGCATAAAAATAACCAAATTTGCTGGAAAGAGTATCCCTACCATTTATTGTTGTTCCATAATCAAAATAATAGCCGATATTTTTATTAAGATCAAAATCCAAGCTATCTGTTTTCAAAACCGCGGTATCATTTTTTAATATAACATTACTGCGAATTTTAGCCATCTTAGCTATGCCATCATAATATAGAGTATCTCCCCAAAGTTCAATAGTGTCATCAGAGCGTAATTTCACGATGTGCACATTACCAAAAGCATCAAACTTTTTTATAGTCTGATTTAATATGGCACTATCGCAATACATAGTTGCTGAATCGTGATAAAGTTCCACCTCTCCCAAAAGCACATTAACACCCGATGGCATATTGGGATCATGATAAATTTCATTGGCATTTATTATCTCAACAGACGAAGTATCATTTTTAATATCTTGCGATTTAAGAGTTTGCACTACTATTAAAAGCAAAAAAAATAATAAATTGATTTTTTTCATTTAAAAAATTATTTTAGTCAAAAATAATTATTTTTCTATGAAAAGCTTTTTTCATGCAATACTTTTTTTTATAATACTCACATATTCAATTAGTTGCGATAATAATTCAAATTATAACGACCAAGATTGCGATTATACAAATTGTATAACTCAGGAGCCAACAGCTGCACAATTAAAAATATTTTTTAACTATAAACCAATAATTTATTTATGCATAGGCAATTACGAGAATTGTATATACATTGATACAATAAATACAGATACAATTAAAACAGATAGCTTAAACTATTGGGTACCATTCAATAACAAATACACAGTTATAGCTCAATATATCCGTAATCAAGATACAATTTATGCCATAGACAGTAAATATGTATATAAAACATCTTACCAAGAATGTGATTCCATCTGCTGGGAAACTGTAAATAGCGATTTTAATGTAAAACTAAAAAATATACCCCAATGAAATCATACCGTAAAGAATTATGGTTTAACACAAAAAAAAGAAGAGAATTCATAAATATTACACCAGAAGTAGAAGCAGCAGTCAGAGAAAGCGGGATTAAAGAAGGGTTATGCTTAGTTAATGCAATGCATATAACAGCCAGTGTATTTATCAATGATGATGAACCCGGATTGCACCAAGACTATGAACGATGGCTCGAAGAATTAGCACCTGAAAAGCCATATTCCCGCTATCTGCATAATAGAACAGGTGAAGACAACGCAGATGCTCATCTAAAACGCCAAGTTATGGGCAGAGAAGTAGTAATTGCAATAACAGAGGGAAAACTTGACTTCGGACCTTGGGAACAAATTTTCTATGGAGAATTTGATGGGAAAAGACCTAAACGAGTGTTAATAAAAATAATTGGTGAATAAATATTTGTAAAAATAGCCTATTGAACGTCTTATATTGAATTAACTTCTAAATAGATAAAAAGAATTTTGTCTCAAAATTTAAAATAAAATTGTAAGTTTGCCGAAAAAATTATGAAAATAACAATCATAGGTACTGGATACGTTGGGTTAGTAACAGGCACTTGTTTTGCTGAAACTGGCTTAACAGTTACATGCGTAGATATAGATAAAGAAAAAATAGAAAAATTAAAACAAGGAATACCTCCTATCTATGAACCGGGTTTAGAACCTATGCTAAAAAGAAATCTTGCCAAAGGTCGCCTATTTTTTACAACAGACATTAAAGAAGGTATAAAAGACTCCGATGCAATATTCATCTCAGTAGGAACACCCTCAGATAAAGACGGAAGTGCAGATTTAAAATATGTTTTAACCGTCGCATCTGAAATAGGTAAATATCTTGAGAAATACGCCGTTATCGTCACTAAAAGCACTGTACCTGTCGGAACAGCAGAAAAAGTTAGAGAAGCAATAAAAAACGAACTAAAAAAACGTAATGTAGAAATAGAATTTGATGTTGCGTCAAACCCAGAATTTCTCAAAGAAGGAGATGCTGTAAATGACTTTATGCGGCCTGATAGAATAGTTATAGGTATTGACAGCGAAAGAGCAAAACAAATTATGGATAAACTCTATAAACCTTTTAGACTTAATAACCACCCTATTTACTTTATGGATATACCTTCTGCTGAACTTACAAAATATGCAGCAAATGCAATGCTCGCTACACGCATAAGCTTTATGAACGAGCTCTCTCGTCTTGCCGAAAAAGTAGGTGCCGACATCAATCAAGTAAGAATTGGTATAGGCTCTGACCCTCGTATAGGCAGTAAATTCTTATATGCAGGAACAGGATATGGAGGCTCTTGCTTCCCTAAGGACGTTAAAGCCCTAATAAAAACAGGGAAAGAAAATAACATAGAACTCACAATTTTACAAGCAGTAGAAAACGTAAATAACACTCAAAAGACTATCCTCGTAGAAAAACTTCAACAATATTTTGGAGAGAAACTCTCTGAAAAAAATATCGCCATCTGGGGACTATCTTTTAACCTAAACACGACCAATATGCAAAAGCCACCACCAAAGAAATCATCAAAAAAACTAATTA
>CAZWVR010000078.1:0-11609 GCA_964637235.1 uncultured Bacteroidales bacterium
GCATATACATATCAAAAATAATATAAGCAATAAATAAAAAACCCCCTCTGACACTCAGACGGGGGTATATTGTATTTACATCCATACCAGCTATAATAAAGCAAATAATAAAACAACTATTCCAATGCCTATAATTAGACCTCCTATTAGCCGATCTGCCAATAATGCAAAAAGCAAGCCTAAGACAATTATTACCACTGATAACATCAATAATTTACTACTATATTCTTGTAGCTTATGCTTCAAAATCTTAAAAGGACTAAGAGTTTTCTTAGTTATATTTTTCTGTAAATCAATGACTTTATTATAGTGCGTATGTGAATAAAAAACTCTTCCATAAGAAAATGTAGCATAGCTACTACTACCCAAAAATGCTATGAAAAGCAATAAAAAAATAATCCGTTTCATAATAATGTTTTTATAATAAATACAAAAGCAAAAATACTACACCTACTAAGAAAAATATTACCCCTACGACATAAACAATTTTACCCAATGAGCCTAAGGCTAAAAATAAAATACCTAAAATCATAAAAATTAAAGCTAAGGTAAGCCTATCATACTTAGCCTTAAAAAGCTTGCTGGGCAATTGCTTTACTTTTTTTACAATTTTAGAATTCATCAGTTTATGCCAAAATGAAGCTTGTTTTTGCACCTTTGCAGTTTGTACAGCCTGTCCATTACTTTGTGTAGCAAAAACAAAATTAACATTCGTTATTAAAATAACTGTAATTAGTAAAATAACAATTTTTTTCATAAGCTATATTTTTGTGTTAATTTTCATTAGCAATACGATATAAATATTCTCCGTACTGATTGTTTTTTAAATTTTTCGCTAATTTCAATAATTGTTCTCTATTAATAAATCCTTTACGATAGGCAATTTCCTCTATACAAGCTATTTTTAGTCCCTGCCGTTTTTCAACAGTAGCAATAAAATTTGAAGCATTAAGCAAACTCTCATGAGTACCTGTATCAAGCCATGCAAAACCTCGACCAAGCAGTTTAACCTCTAACCGATTTTCTTTTAAATATAAATTATTCAAATCGGTTATCTCTAACTCTCCACGTTTAGAAGGTTTCAAACTCTTTGCTTTCTCAACTACATCACTACTATAAAAATAGAGCCCTGTGACTGCATAATTAGACTTAGGCTTCTGCGGTTTTTCTTCTATACTAATTACTCGCATATTTTCGTCAAACTCTACAACCCCATATCTTTGCGGATCACTCACTCTATATCCAAAAACAATAGCACCATCTTCAAGCTTAGCAGCCTCTTCAAGTATCGAACTCAATCCATAACCATAAAAAAGATTATCACCTAAAATTAGACAAACATTACTATTGTCTATAAAACGCTCACCAATAATAAAAGCCTGTGCCAAACCTTCTGGCTTAGGCTGGATTGCATAGCTAATACGCAAACCTATGAAAGAACCATCCCCTAATAAACGTTTATATAAATCAATATCCTGTGGCGTTGAAATAATTAAAATATCTCTAATATTTGCAAGCATCAAAACTGAAAGCGGATAATAAATCATAGGCTTGTCATATATAGGTAAAATCTGTTTTGAAACAGACTTGGTAATAGGATATAGGCGGCTCCCACTACCACCTGCCAAAATAATACCTTTCTTTACCATAACTTAATGTTTATTTTCTATAATCGTAAATTTAAAAAAATATTCTTTTTTTATCAAAAGTTACTTTTGTCTATGCATTAGCTTCAAAATATCAGCTAATAATTTTTAATAATTGCACAAAAATATTGGAAATTAGCTCTATTTATAGGCAACGTTCTATAACGAGCTCTTTTCTACACATATTATACATAAATAATCAGCATAAAATAGGTTAGTAAATTTAGCTGAAAAAAGATAATTAAAGTATTTAACCATTTGATAATTAGTGAATTCAAAAATCAATTAAAGCTTATATAATAGTTATTCCCATACAACATTATAAAGCACGTCAATATATGTATCCTCTCTCAATATGCGAGATTCAATAAGAACAGGTTTTCGTCTTACTAAATGCAATGCTTCCTCCGTCCAACCTTTAATTCTTGGAATTAAAACTTTTGCTTCAAGAGGTAAATTTTTTATTAAATATTTACCAGAATTATCAGCCAATTCAAGAACTTCTGTAATTCCAAAATCGTAATATGTTGAAAATATTACAGGTAAATTTTTCAAAACAAAGCGGGGATTAGTTATCTTAATAAATATTTTATACACACCTTTAAGAGCATCGGAAGCGCTAAATTTACCAATTAAAAATGAAGCCTTTTGGACATCCCCTTCATAAAAAAGCTCAGCAATTTTCTCAGTGGGTACTTTTAAGCCTTCTATAAAAGGATACCATTTAGTAATAATCGGCGCCTGAGCATATATCTTTTTACTTGCTAAAGGTAAAGAATTTAACCATAGAGTGTATTTTTCAGAGAAATTATGTCGAACAAAATTATTTGTAGCCTTAACCGAACTGCCTTTTATATTCACAACTTTTTTTTTATTTGTTAAAAAGACTATTTTCGAAAAAAAATAGGCGTATCGCACGCCTATTTTCAATGAGCACTACCTACGAAAGAAAGAATTCCTACTGCACACGTTTTTCGGACTTTTACACCTTCTTTCAGTCGTATTGATACATAGTACATTCCGGATTTTCTGCAAATAAAATCAAAAGAATCTCTATGTTTACCAGTTTTAGGATCATAAGTAGATCCATAAGGATTTGTCTTTTCAGGATGTTGGCTGTCGTATAAAGTTAATATTACCTTATCCTCATAACCTTGCTGTGTACACAAATTAAACCGATAATGAGCATCTTTGTTTAAAACCACAGTCCATTTAGTGCTGGGGGAAGTATTACGTTTAAGTTTAGTATTAAAATCTCTCAAATAGATACTATTACCTTTTGTTGCACAAGCATAAACCATTTGCTGCTTGCATTGAGCATTTAAAGAAAATGTATTTAGCCCCAGCAAAATTAACAGGACAATGTTAAATAAAATGATTTTTTTCATATTATAAGTTTATTAAATTATTACGAATTTTTTTCGTAGTAGATATAATAGCTTTTACCTGATCATCTGTAATATTAACGACACTCTCCTCATTCTGTATTATAACAAGCTGACTATCAACTATCTTTGTTTCTGGTTCTCCTTTTTTTATTGTTATAGTAACATTTGAGTAAATATCTTTAAGTTGATCTAAATTTTTTATGACTTTTGCAAAATACTCATCGTCTTTATATAAAATAATGACTTTATATAAAATGTCAAAAAGTACTTTTTGCTCGCCTATTTTATCCTTCAATTTTTCATAATTAACTTGCAATTGAGGGTCATTAGTTTTATGTTGAGTATCCTCTGCAACTTCACAAAGGAGATAAAGACCTTCTATCCATACACCCGTGACCATCAATAAACTCAAATTACTTCTACCTGTTTCGGTCAAATGCTGATGCATATCTGTAAAACTATTCAAAGTGACAAACATCAAAGAGTCTAAATCACTATTATTAGTAGCCATTCTTTTTAAAGCGTGAAAATCAAAAAACTGTCCAATTCGCAATGCATCAGCCAGTCTTTTTATTGCTGAAAGATATTCAACAATAAGGGTACTTTTTTCATAAATATTTAAATACCCCAAATCAGCACTTAAAATCCCTAATGCCAATGCTTTTTTCTTATTAGTATCATAATTTTCTGTTTTTTTAGGATCTAATAAATATTTCTTAGAAAAAGGCACATTTAAATCCTTAATTAAAGCTGCCATTTCTACTGGCTGGGGAAAACTGTTAATAATTTCATTTATAGCTTCTTCATTTATTGCAGGCTGAGAAATAGTAGTATCAACTTGCTTATTATCTGCATTATTATTTTTATCTTTCTTACAGCCTATTGAAAGAAATATCAAAAATGCTATTGATAAAGATATTCTAAGCCAATTCTTTAAACTCATAAGTTTAGTATTTAGAGCAAAAATAAAAAAAAATTTGAAAATTGAAAACGCTTTACTTTATTTTTTCAACAGTTTTTTTAATTTCAAGGAACTGAAAAAATTCAAAAACTTCCTCAAATGTTCATAATAGAGAGGAGGATACAATAAAATTGTCATTATCCAAATAACAGCCATATTAAACCAATAAGTATCAAGATTATGAATACCCATAAAATATTTTGTAGGAGCATAAAAATGAGCCCGAAAACCTATAAATGTAGCATCATCAGGATCTTCAAATATTGGATCTATTTGCTGGACAAGTTTATCTTTATACCGTAATATTTTATATCGTTCATAAGTATTTGTCACGATATCCTCCAAATATTCATTATGATATTTATTACGCAAATAAATGTACTTATATTTACTTTGTTTACTCCATCTAACTTTAATTGCCTCTTTTTCACTATCTTTCTGGAAAAATATTTGTCCATAAAACTTCTTAACCGCCGTTAGATATTCCATAACAGCATCATAAACATCTTCATTAAATTTATCAAAATACAGTGAAGCAAAAATTTTTGGATCTAACTTAGGAGCATTTTTATATTTTTTATCCCTACGCAATCTTTCAGAAATTTCATGCCTTAACAAAGCCAAATTGTCTTTCATAGCTTTCTTTAAAGAGTCAATATTAACATTTTTGCTTTCCTCTTCATCTTCAAGGGTATAAAGACCGTCTAAAACATCATTCAAAGCATCTTCAAGAGCTGGTTCCCAGTGGGTTTGAATAAAATCTGCCTGACTTATAGCTTTATCCAATTCAAAAAAATGCTTTTCAAAATAGTTATTTTTAAACTGGTCAACCATCAATGCCTCATAAGCCCAGCGAGAGGTCATAAATTCTGCTATCAACGGCACCTTATCTACACGCGATATTTTGCGATTCAGTTTATCAAAACTAAACATAGCTCCGCCCAATGCCATTTGAGGTATCAATAGCAGTGGTATTAAAATATAAATAGTCACAGCAGAATCGAAGCTTGCAGAAATATTTAGTCCTAAAAGATTTGCAAAAACGAAAACCGTAAAGAGTGCAAACCAATAATGGAAATTCAAACCGTAAATACCGAGCATCGCATTGCTAATAACAATATACTGATAAGATTGTATTGCAGAAATTATTATTAAAATAGAAATTTTTGCCATTAAATATGCAGAACGAGACAAATTCAAAAACTTTTCCCTTTTCAAAATTTTTCTATCCCGAAAAATTTCCTCTGCACTTACTGTCAAACCTAAAAATAGCGCCACTACTATACTCATAAAAATATACGGCGGAATATTATCATTATCGTATAAAAGATAAATATTTGACATTGGATCCGCTATATAACGAATTAAAAATGAAAGTATTATACCCAATAACGGCGCTTCGGTTAAACTTAAAATTAAATACTGGGTATTACTTATTTTTGATTTAATATCCCTGGTTAAAAATATTTTAAACTGACTAAACCAAGAAGGTAAATTTAAATTTTTAGGCGGTAATTCTTTGACAGGTTCAACACGTTTTATTTCGCGATTTTTATAAAAAAGCTCCTCCCATTTATGCGGAGGTACTTTTCTTTCTTGTTTATATCTTCCATATTCATCAACGACTTTGGCTTCTAAAATATCAAAGATAAGTTCAGGTTTTACATTACCACATACAGGGCATTCGCCAACTTCACTATTAACTTGTTTATCAAGGGTTTTAAAGTATATAATAGCTTCAATAGGATTTCCATAATATACCTGATATCCTCCCATATCCAAAATAAGCATACTATCAAACATTTTGTATATATCAGAGGAAGGCTGGTGAATTACAACAATAACTAATTTACCTTTCAATGCCAACTCACGTAATAGGTCCATAACATTTTCCGAATCGCGGGAGGATAAACCAGAAGTAGGTTCATCAACAAATAAAATCCATGGTTCTCGTATCAATTCTAATGCAATATTCAATCTTTTCCGTTGCCCACCACTTATAAGTTTATTAAAAATATTTCCGACCTTTAAATTTCGGATTTCATAAAGTCCTAAGTTCTGCAAAGTTTGATTTACAAGATTTATAATTTCGTCCTTAGACTTATCTCTAAAACACAAACGAGCGCTATAATATAGATTTTCAAAAACTGTCAATTCTTCTATTAGCAGGTCGTCCTGAGGGATATTACCAATAAGACCTTCCAGTTTTTCTTTTTCCTTATGCAAGTTAACACCGTTGATAATTACTTTTCCTGATGTAGGCGTATAAGTTCCATTAAGCACATTAAGCAAAGTTGTTTTTCCAGAACCACTGGCACCCATTATTCCCACAAGTTTACCATGCGTCTCGGATAAATTAATGCGTTGTAAACCTATATCTCCGCTGGGAAATCTATAATGTATATCTATGGCATCAAAGGAAATTTTTATAGATGACTTATCGGCTAAAAATTTTGCAACAACATCACTATAATATACAGGTTTAGAACGCGGAAAACGAATTGTACTACCACGAGCAAACAAATAGATACGATTATTATAGATAGGCAGCCCATTCAACTGAATGGCTTCTGTTCCTGTATATTTAAGAAAATACAACTCTACGGAACTTACCCGCAATATAATTATAGAACCAAATAAAGATTGAACTTTTATTGTTTTACAATACTGACATTTGGGAGGATTTTGGCTGACAATAAGAATATTATCAGCATCGAGTTCTTCAAACTTAGTTTTTATTACAAAATTTTTTATTGCTTCATATTCAGATTTAGAGATATTAAAAACCTCAGCAACAGTGTCTATAATAGCCATTCTCTGGTCAGTAAACTGTCTACTGGTATTTACCATTTCAAATAGCCTGACCAGAACAACTACTTTCTGCTGCTGATTAAGGGTTTTATTTATTTTTCTACATAAACCTAAAATTCTTACAGAATCTTTAACAGAAACGAGTTTTCTGCGAGGTTTTATAACAGTTCCATCTTCGGCGATGCCGGCTTTTTCTTTAAACTTACGCAAAAAATCCTGAACAGCATCATGGCTTAATTGTTGAGACAAAAAAGACTCTACATATTCTAATTCTTTAATATGGACACCTTCATCTTGCTTAGCAATTATAGCAAAAAGCTGAATCAGAGCATTTAAAATTTCCTCACTCATTTATCGGATTTTTATTCTACCGAATAGCTAACATGTTCAAAGGGGACTTCTACAATATCTGCATATTCCTCGCCAGCTTCCTCCATATCCTCATCGTCCTCTGGGTAATGCCATCTAACGAGAACATCATGTCCGGCATCGTACATATCTTCCAATTTCAACAAAATATCTAATAATAATTTAGAGGAAGCCGTATTGAAATATTCTAATTTAAAATCAAAAACTGTTTTTGGCAATGGATTTTTAGCATACTCGTCCAGCCATTCCAATATAGGTTCATAAAAAGCAACGACATCTTCGGGCAATGAACGCCCAGAAATCTCAAATTTTGGATTATCTGGATTAGGGTCTAATATTACAGTTGGAGTATCGTCTGTACCTTGAATTTTTAATGGTTGCAACATATTTTTATTTTTTTACAATTTTGACAAAGATAAACTTATTTTTTAAGTCTTGAAATAGTTGAAGTTAATACAAAGAACGATTTATCCTCATCAATCTTTATAAAGCTATAAACGAGCTTTTGTCCGGTCTTCCTTGCTATATCAATGAATCCTAAGCCTGCCCCACCCTTTTCTGAAAGTCGTCCTTCTCTTATTTTTTGTTTATATAGCTTTGTCAGTTCCTCTTTACTCAAGCTATTTATAAGCTCTAAAAGCTCTTTTAATTCCGGTATTTTTTCATTTTTTATTACATTACCGGTTGTGACATTATATTCTTTTTCATCTTTACTAACTAAAAATATACCTCTTCCGTCTTTTGATGAGACAAAATTAAATTGTCTTTCTGCATGTTTACTAATATTTTGGAGGCATTCTACCATTACATGAAACACTTTTTTCTGGACAGATGTATAGTCTTCATCTCTAATCATAGAATTTTCCGTCAAAGAGGTAAATGCTTTTGTTATCTGGTGCGTTATTTCGCCTTCATATGCTAAATTTATATTATTCTTTTTCATTTTTAAATAAAAGTCATACACAAAATCCAATGCTTTTTTACTGTCTTTTAATATACTTGACATATTTTATTTTTTTTTGATTCATATTAGAGTTCAAAGCCAATAAGTAAAACGTCATCAATTTGTTTGTTGTTTCCTTTCCAATTATAAAAATCTTTTTCAAAGATATTCTTAAATTCAAAAATATCAACAGTTTTATTATTTTCTATAAGTTCTCGTATTCGTTTATTCTTATATTTTTGATTTTTCGGACCACCAATTTGATCTGCCAAACCGTCGGAAAATATAAAAAACTTATCACCTTTTTCAAAATTTATAAGATAATTCTTAAATGGTCTTTCAATTTTATTTTTAGGGGGAATACCACCGATAGCCTTTAAAGTTCCTTTAAATTGAACAAACTCGCCATTATTTTTCAGATAATATAAAGGTCTATGGGCTCCTGCAAAGTGCATTGTATTTTCTTTCAAATTTATTTTACAAAATGCAATATCCATACCATCTCGTGCTTCGGCATCGGGAGACTCTTGATTGAGGGTTTTACGCACCTGATGGTGCAATTGCGTAAGTATTTCAGCGGCGTTCATATCGAGACCACTAAGAGAAACTATATTATTAAGCAAAAAATAACCTATAAAAGACAATAGAGCACCGGGTACACCATGACCTGTACAGTCTATTGCTGCAATATATATGATATCACCGTTTTTATGATATATCCAAGGGATATCACCACTAACTACATCGCGAGGTATGTAAAACAGGAAGGATTTAGGTAATATTTCACGGATTTTTTCAGCAGTAGGTAAAATAGCCTTTTGAATTCTGTGTGCATAATTTATACTCTCGGTTATATTTTGATTTTTCTTTTCTAATTCTTGAAGGATATGTTTTTGTTCAGTAATATCATGGGCAACAAACAAAACTGTTTCTAATTCATTGAGTTCATTAAATTCAGGGATTGCATTAAATTGGACAATTCTCTCGCCCTTTTCTTGTTGCAATGGGAAAGTTGTTTCCATTTCTATTTTAACAGGTTCATTTTTTATTCTTTCCAGAGTTTCTATAAATACACTTTTAATTTCTTCTGCAAGAGGTAATTCAGTTATAAGGCGATTTATCATTTGGTTAGCACCTAAGCCTATAAATTCCTGAGCAATTGGATTTGCGTAATATATAGTTCCATCGATAGCGATGCGGACGATCATATCAGGCGAATTTTCGGAGAGTGCCTGCATTTGTCCGCTCATTTTTTGAGCTTTTTCAGCAATTTTTCTTACTGTTATATCGCGAGTATTAAACAATATTCCGTTAATAGCTGGATTATTTAGCAGATTTCTTCCTATGGTTTCAAGCCATATAAAATCATCACCTTTTAAAAAGCGATATTCAAAAGTAACTGGTTCATGGGGATTTTCAATAAGTTTTTCAAAAGCTTGTTTATATTTTTGATTTGTCAAGGGATCAAAGACTTCAAAACCATTTTTACCTATAAGGTCTTCGGGATTATAACCGAGAATATGTTTTATAGATGGACTTTCGTAAGTAATAATACCTTGTTTGTTATATATAGATATAACTTCGGAAGCATTTTCAAGTAGTGTATAAAGTCTTTTTCTAGAACGTTCAACTTCTGCTATTTGCGCAGCAAGTTTGCGGTTTGTTTCTTCAAGTTCTTTTTGTGTTTTTTTCATCAATTCGGCGTTCTTTTTTAATTCTTCCTCACGTTTTTGTAGTTCATAGGTCATTTGCCGCGCTTCTTGCAAAAGTTTTTCAGTTTGTTTATTAACTTTTAAGTTAAAGATTGTCTGAGCAATAATTCCGCTTACTTCACGAATTAAGTTAATAATTCTTTCAGGCAAATCTTCATATAGAAAAGCAAATTCTAATACTCCTTGTACAGCTTCATTTCCTATTAAAGGAGCTATTAGTAAAGTCTTAGGTTTCTTTTCGCCTATCAAGCCGGAAGTAATTATAAAATAATCCTCAGGGATTTCTTTTCGGTAGATAATATCTTTTTCATATGCAGCAGCACCTATTAGTCCCTCACCGATTTTAAATTTACGTTTCAGATATTTTTTCCTATTATATGCGTAAGTAGCGCGATTATCAAGAACCTCTTCTTGTTCATCATAAATATAAAAAGCACCCTGAATAGCATCAATATAATTAACAATAGTTATTAGCACTTCATTAGCAAGTTTATCAATATCTGTATGATAACGAAGAGTATCACCGATAATTTCCTTACCCTTAGTTATCCAATTTTGTTCTTTTTCACGTTGATATGTAGCTATTAAATTATCTCGCATCAATAGTAAAGCGCGTCCTAATTCATCGGTGGGTTCTTCTGGGAAAGATATTGATAATTCCCCTTGACCTATTTTACGTGCAAATTCGGAATTACGTTTTATTATCTCATTGAGTTCTTGTATTTGAAATTGTAAATCATCACGCAGCTTACGGTTTAAATTGAAAAATAGATAAAAGATAAAACCAAAAATAAGAGGCAATAAATCTATAATATAAATAGCGGGGTTATGCTTATGAATATATGCCAAAGACGAAAGGGTTAAAGCTATTTGGTGATTTATTAAGGTTATCAACCAAACAATAAAAGTAAATAAAAACCCAATAAGAAGACCGATAATAGTAAACTGAGTTATAGTTATTTCACGTTTTTGAGCCATATATAAATTTTTATTTCTTAGCAATTTAAAGCATCCCCTTCGCCTTAACGGCTTCGGGTAGGGCGATATTTATATATATCGTTTCAGTTGGTAGTAGTATATTGCACGGCTTGGTAGGTAGCAGTATAAATGCATACCTAAACTTGCCGTGCTTTTGAATGGGTGGAAGTTTACTTCAAAGACAATTCCACCCGTATACTACTACCATACCTTCACTACTATGGCTAACTCTTGCCCTTCTGTTTAAGAACAAATGCGATAAATCAATCTAAATCTTCAAGCCATTGATCATATTTAGTATCTATCTCATTATCAAACTTTTTCTTTATATCTTCAATTTCAATTTTTGCTTCTCCGCCCTTAGATGTCTTTTGCAATTGTTGTTCCAAAAGTCTTTCTTTTGATAAATCTATTGCCAAATACAAAACACGAACAAGATTACCATATTTATCTTTAACAGGTACATATTGATTTAAGAGCCATATCTCTTCGCCTGTCTTACTATGACGTCGCTTTACAACTTGCTGATAAAGTTCTGCTTTATTCCAAACTTTTTCATAAATTTTCTTAAATTCGTCTTTTTCACTTTCAGGTATAAATTCCCATATACTTTTACCTCTCATCTGTTCAATATCATAACCTAATGTATTTACATGCATTTTATTGGCGTCTAAAAAGATAGCATTAGCATCATATTCAGCTCGTAAAATTATTTCATCTATACCTCTAAGTATTGTTAAATATCTTTCCTCCGCCTTCTTTTGCTCCGTTATATCTGTTGCTAAATATAATACCCTATCA
>CAZWVR010000079.1:0-11253 GCA_964637235.1 uncultured Bacteroidales bacterium
CATAGAAGTAAAAGCAAAAACTAATATCCGAAATCAGGATTTAAAAAGCATTAACACCTTATCTAAAAAACTGAATTTCAGACACATTTACATCTTTTATCTGGGAGACTACTGGCTTCCTAAAAAAATCAATGACAAAACCCTCTGGTGTATCCCCGCCGGATTTTTGATGGAGAAAAACATTTATATGTTGTAAAAAGAAATTTAGCAGACCTTGATATGATATGCAGATAAAGAGACTTGAAAAATTGTGTTCTAAAATAGAAGGGAATTCGGAATAAAAATTTCCCCTGCCCCAAATTACACAGGCAGGGGATAAATAACTAATAATCAATTATCTATCTATCAACGCTTAATAATTTTCTTCACCACAACGCCTTTTGCATTTTCTATTTGTAAGAAATAAACACCTGATTTTTCTCTGCTTAAATCAAGAACGGTTTTTCCTTGCGCTTCTTTACTTAAAATAATCTTTCCGCTGATATCCGTTATTTGCACAGAGCTAATTTCCTCATCAGGCAATAGAACATTAAACACGCCATTGGTAGGGTTTGGATAAACTTTAACTCCATTTAAAATATCAATACTTGTAGGATTTTCTACTGTCAAAACAAAAGAACAAGTATCAATAACCTCATTTGCAGAATTAAGCAGTTGCCAAGTTATTTGATACGTACCGGGAGCAAACTGCTCACCTGCAAGTGTAGAAGTATTGTTATAATCATTACGGACAGTAAGTTGTTCATTACACTTGTTAAAAACTGTATCAGGGTCAAGTTCAGTGCCATTTACCACATATATACCGTTATTGTCGGCTGTTCTGGTCTGATTATCAACACATTGGATACTTGGAGTAAATTCGTATAAAACGGCTGTATCGCTTATTATTTGGACGTTCCGTTTATCTGTTAGTATGCATCTGTATTGATAGCCGAACATATCAGGGGTTATGTTAGTAATTTTGAGCAATGCTTTATTACTTCCTTCATAGGTCTGGTTATCAGTGATATTTGTAAATCCGTTGCCAGTGTTTACTTGCCATTGAAAGGTTTTCACTCCTGTTGTAAGCACTGAAAATTGTGCTTGTCCACCTTCGCAGGCAAAAGCGTCAACAGGTTGATTTATAATACGAAATTGATAATTTTCCAGCCAATAAATACCTTCTGAGGGCCAACATCCTACTATAACATCTATCCAGCCGTCATTGTTTAGTTCTGCGGGACTGACCTCGTCTGCATCTTCTATTGATACTGGAATAGTAGTCAAAAATGTATCTGCGTTGTTTATGTTTTCGCTTACATACATTCCCATATATCTACTTACTGTTAAAAGGTCTATATCTCCGTCGTTATCCACGTCGGCGGTGTCTAAATCATATTCGCCCCAAGGTAACCAAACCTCGTGTTGAGAGTATGTATTATTTGCATTATTTTTTAACCATTTAACATTGTAATTAGGGTCAAAAACAATATCTTGGTAATTATCATTATCTAAATCTGCTGAAATACTATGCCAAGCATAACCGTTGTTATTATTTATAATTGTGTAGTTTCCGAAATTTCCATTTCCATCATTAAGCAAAAATGCTGTGTATGAATAAGTTGTAAGTACAATATCAGGATTTGAGTCGTGATTAACATCTGAAAATACAGCAGAATAAACCGTAGTAGTATCTATAATTACATTTTTGTGAAAATTAGCATTTCCGTCAGTATTTTCATAAATAACGAGTTTGCTTTCATTTATAAAAGGCACCATAAGGTCTAAATCTCCGTCATTATCTACATCGGCAAAATCCATAGCAAAAGGACCATTTCCTGTATTGTCTATTGTTATCTTTTGCGATAGGGTTCCGTTGTCGTTTCTGAACCACATAAGTTCGTCGCCCATACCGTCAGTAGCAAATAGGTCTTGGTCTCCGTCGTTGTCAATATCTGCAAATTTTATTTCTGTAATGTTGTATGCGTTAGAGTATAGCGTATGCTCCTGTCCAAATCCATTGCCATTGTCATTATACACGTAATAAATACCTTCGTGTTCGGAGTAGAAAATATCATTATATCCGTCTTGATTTATATCGCAGGTAGCAATTCCAGTAATTACGTGATTTTTATTTATCAGATGAGTTTTAAAGAAAGGCAAGCCATTTTTATACCAGGCTACTTCGTCGGGATTATCATCAGAGAGGGCGGCGACAATATCAGGCAAGCCGTCATTATTAAAATCTGCTGAAACAATACCTTTTGGGGCGGCGCATTGGTAATCTGTAAGGGTTTCACGGCTAAACTGTGCTTGTTGATTTTTGAATATATAAATTGCATTATCTCCCATAGCAGAGCATATCAGGTCAATATCTCCGTCAATATCCACATCAGAGGCTTCTACGCAATATGCTTGGGATAAGTCTGTGGCTATTTCTATTTGTGCTGAAAAATTGGCATTACCTAAATTTTTGTACCAAGCGAGTTTATTATCGTTTCGTGAGGCAGAGATAATGTCAATATTGCCGTCGCCATCAAGGTCTGCGGCTTCCAGAGAGAAAATATAATCTGTTTGGTCTGTTAATATTTGGGGGTCTGAAAAAGTGCCGTCTCCTTGATTTAGAAAATATACAACTTTATCGGTTTGTGCATATCCTGCCACAACGTCTTGATAGCCGTCATTGTTAAGGTCAGCAGTAATTACAACTACTGGGATTTGGGCTTGGTCTGTAATTGTGTGAGGTGTAAAATTTCCTGTTCCGTCATTTTCGTACCAAACCACAGCATTGTCAGTTTTTTGGGCACAGACAACGTCTTGGTCGCCGTCTAAGTCTATATCTGTCGCTACAACGTAGGTTGCGCCACCTGCATTGTCATTTATGGGATTTTGCAAAGTGAAATTCCCTGTTCCGTCATTTGCAAACCACAGAATATCGTTATTGACAACCGAGACTGTCAAGAGGTCTGTATTTCCGTCGCCGTTCAAATCAGCGGCATAGAGCGAAACAGCGTAAGTAATTGAATTACTGACAATTGCCTGCGGTGAAAAATTCCCCTGCGTAGGATCAAAAAGACAAACGGCAATTTTATGGTCTGTGACTGTTGTAAATGCCACGTCAGGGTATCCGTCATTGTTGAAATCTGCTGTGCATACGGCTTCTGGATTGTCAATGTTATTGCTAATCACGATTTTTGAGGAAAAAATTTGAGCCTTTATAGTTGTAAAAAATACGGCGAACAGATAAAGAATAAGAATTTTTTTCATAGTTTTTTTGTTTTTTTGTTTTTTAGGCATATCCCCTCGGCTGACGCCTTCGGGGTCGGGCTACGGCTTGTATCCCGCAGAGTTTCGGCAGGCAGGTCTAAATCACTCGGCTCGGTAAGGCTGGACGGCAGCAGGCTGACGCCTGTCAGCACGCCAGCCTAAACCTCGCCTCGTTTTGCGGTGCGTGGGGCTTCGCTATTCGCTCAGCCTCCGCCCGCAAAGACCTGCCAAGCCTCATTCTCTGCGGGCTAACCCGCCTCCGCCCTTATGCCCCCTATTTGACGTTGTTGCAAATTTATTACTTTTATCGCTTAATAATTTTCTTTACTACAACGCCATTGGAATTTTCAATTTGCAAGAAGTAGATACCTGCCTTCTGACGGCTTAAATCAAAAGTTGCTTTGCCCTTTGTTTCTGCTTTTGCAATCATTTTACCGCTAATATCCGTTATTTGAACAAAACTATTTTCATTTTCAGGCAAAGATACGTGCAATAGCCCTTCGGTCGGGTTAGGATAAACATCAACAAGTGGGTTAGTTTCTACTCCTGCTGGAGCAGTGTATTCATAGCAAGCAGAAGTATCGGAGCAAGAGTTTTTATATACCACAACAGCATAACTTCCTGATTCTGTGGGCTGAAAACTTTGTCCAGTAGCACCTTCTATTGGTGCAAAATTATTGTTGCAATCCAGCCATTGATAAGTAGCTTCTGGTTCGGCTACGGTGAGAATGCCGTTATTTTCTACAATGGTAGTGTTTATTGGTGGATAAAATTGCAGATGAATGCGTTTTAAAGCATTACAACCGTCGTTTTCAAAATAAGTTCCTGGTTCACTATGCCAAACTCCTGCGATTTGAAGGCTATCGCCATAGCATAATGTTATGTATTCGTCGCTAATATCAGGAGTATTTGCAAGATAAACATTATCGCCATTATTGCTGGAAAATCTACCTATGTAGATATCGCACAAGCTATCGTTGTTGATATCACCAACAGCAATGCCATGTGTGCTTACAGAAGGCGAAAAGTCTTGTAAAATAAAATGTCCAGGGTTGTCTGCGTCATTGAGCCAAATACATACATCGGTTATAATGTCTGGATATCCGTCGTAGTTTATATCTTTTAGGACAATATCATTAAAGAAGTCCTCAACGTCAAAGAGAGTGTCTTCTTCACCAGTATAGAAATTTCCCAGTCCGTCGTTTCTATATATAATAACGTGACCGTGCCATTCAGCGGCAACGATATCAATATCACCGTCGGCGTCAATATCTGCACAATCTACAGCTTCTGCATTTCCGCGTGTTAGTTCTTGTCCTGAATCTGTAAATTGTCCTGTTCCGTCATTAAAAAAGACTTTTCCTACAAATCCTTCACCACCGTCTCTGACAACAGCGGCGTCGAGGTCTCCGTCTCCGTCAAAGTCTCCCAGAGTCACATCTTTTGCAGAACTTACGTTAAAATCTTCTTGTCCATTGCTGGAGAATGTACCGTTTCCATTATTAAGCCAGATATCAATATCATCGTATGGAAAGAAAATATCAACGTAGCCATCGCCGTTAAGGTCTCCTACTGCAAGGCGGTAGCCACTTGTATAAGTAGAAAGGTTGTCGTTAATAAGTGTAAAATTCCCTTGTCCGTCGTTTCTCCAAATTTCAATGCCATAGTCGGAATTACTACTAAAAGGACAAGTTATAAAGTCCATATCGCCGTCGTTGTCAATATCAACGGCTTTAACGTCGTAGCGCCAGCGGTCTTGACCCAGAGAGTGGGTTGTTGTGTCAATGTGTCCTGTTCCGTCATTGAAAAACATTTCTATATCTCTGTAAGCGTCAATTTTTACTACATCCAGCCAGCCGTCGCCGTTAAAGTCCGCCAGAGCAACACCAAAAGCTGCACTGCTGACACCAATATCATTTTGACTGAGTGTATAACTAACGCAATTATTCTGTGCAAAACTTAATGTGATAGATAGAAATACCCAAGAAAAGAAAAGCAAAAATTTTTTCATAATGGTAAGATTTTACGATTTTGTTTTCAAAAATAAAAAAATATCTAAAAAAAATAAAACAATAAAGAAAAATAAAAAGGCTACGGCTGTATTAAATATATTGCAGCCGCAGCCTCAATTAAAAATTTGCAAATAAACTTAAAAAATTAACAATAGCATTTATTTAAACTTTTTCAATACATCTTTCACAGCATCTTTATGTATCATAATGTCAATCATTTTTAATTTAATATAATCCCATCTAAAAAAGTAATAACCGAATTCCGGAGCATTAGGATCATTATTTCTGGAACCAGAGCTAGAATCTTTTATCAGATACCATTTTTGACCATTAAAATCGGCATATCCGACTAAATGCATACCGTGATCATCAGTTGTAGTTCTATTTGCAAAACGAAAAGCACGAGCGTCGTCATCAATATATTGAGGTGGTATATCAAAAGTCGGGATAATAGCACATTGAGTTTCACGTGAAAAACCAGGTTCTGAAACATCTCCACCTATAGACATAGTGTATCCATTTCTGATGGCATTATCAATAATGTTCATAAATACATCAAGTGGGACATTATAATATTCTTTGCTATGCCACCAATTATCTGGCACTTTGTATTCTACTTTTTGCCAATAAGGTTCAGTTTTTAAAGAAATAATATCTACATAGTCATCAGGATTAAGTTTCAGATAATCAGTTAAAAATGTATGAGGGGTATATTCCTTACCTTCATAAGTAAATTTAGTAGGAGGCTCGCCCATATATTTATTCAAAATAGATTTAATTGTAGAAATTACAAACTGCTCATTCCAAATATTGTTTTCTTTAACAGATTTTAAGAAATTACTCATTTCCTCAAACATCTGAGAATGATCATAAAATGGCAAATTCTGAGCATCTCCTTTATATACAGACAACGGGACAATACCATATTTTTTCCACATTCTCGTAACAGCATTTGCTTCGGAGCCCTCACCAAAGTTTGATTTACCTCTTGTTCTAACAAATTCACGTGCTTTCTCTACATATTCCCAATATACGGTGTACATTTCAGAGAGTTTTACCTTCTTATGATATATACGATATTCCTCAGACTCCAAAAATGATGTAGTAGAAAAATCCCAACAAGTACCTGTATTGCCCTGAGAAATCGGCGGATTATGCCAAAAATACTTATAATACTTCAACTTATTAGGTAAATTATAGCCCTGCATATCAACCTCAGGATATTTACGCATCTGAGGCTTATTCTTTTTCTTCTTTACAGCGTTAATATCTTTCATTATTACATTTTGATAATACCCGGGCTGATACTCCTTAAAAACGAGTTTGTCCTTTTGTGGTTTTTGACCAAAAATTACAATAACTCCTAATAGCAGAAATACTGCTAAAAAAGCTGTCCTTTTCATAATTATAGTTTTTTGTTTTAGTTCCCAAATTTAATTCTTTTGTATAAAAAAAACACTTTTTTAATGAAAGATTTTACAACAGGAAATATAAAAAAACACTTTTTAATCTTCCTTATTCCTCTGATACTCAGAAACATAGTAAGTCAATTATATACATTCGTAGATACTGCCATAGTCGGACATTTTTTTGGAAAAAAAGCACTTTCAGCAACAGGTAGCATATTCCCTATTCTATTCGTATTTATGTCTATTATTATAGGCTTTTTTGTCGGCGTGACAAGTACTACGGCAAAATTCTTTGGAAAAAAAGACTTCCAGTCTCTGCAAAAACTTACACATACGACAATCAACTTTACAATAATATTTGGCGCACTACTAACATTTTTTACCATAACATTTAGTCAACAAATTATAAACCTACTCCAATTACCCACAGAGATTAAACCAATGGCAATATCCTACTATAAAGCTCTAATGATAGGCAATATCTTTATGATAGCATTTTACGGCTTTACAAATATATTCCAAGGTCTCGGAGAGTCAAAAACTCCAATGTATCTATCAATAGCTTTTTCGTTACTAAACATCTTTGGAGATATTCTTTTAGGCGTCATCTTAAAAGGCGGAGTGGTGGGTGTAGGGCTATCTACATCCATTTCGTTTGCAATAGTCTTTTTTGCAGCTGTATATCTTTTCCACCGAAAAATCTCATTCTTTAAGATTAAATTAAAATTCTCTATGGATCTTGCTATCCTAAAAGAAATATCACGTATAGGACTACCTGTTTTTATGCAAATGGCATTCATATCATCTAATTATCTTGTACAACAAATACTAATAAATCGTTTTGGCACACTGTTTATTGCAGCAATATCAGTCGGTGTAAAAATTACTTCTATTTATACAACAATAGGCATTACATTCGCTAATGGACTAACTCCAACTGTGGGACAAAATTTCGCAAAAAAATTACACTGCCGTATAAAAACCCTTATAAACATATCTTTAAAATATTTGCTTATATTTTCAATATTTTCAGTTGTCCTTATAAACATTTTCCCAGAAACTTTCGCCCGCATATTTACCAACGAAAAAGATGTAATTCAGATAGTTATAAAATATTTGCATATAGTTTCCCCATCATATTTATTTATCGCAATCAATTTCATAATAAATGGATTTTTTCGCGGTATCGGGAAAACTAAATATCCAATGTATGGCTCTGCAATAGCTCTATGGTTCATAAAACTACCTTTGATTATTTTATTCTCTTATTCTGTTAGTTTTTCACCCTTTAAATTACTACCTATGTATCCGGAACGTATGTTTTACGCATTTGCATTAGGCACTATGGCAGAAATGACTATAAATTCTATACTATTTATGCGTATTAACAAAAAATATAAATGCCGCCTTAGTAGTTAATTTTAAAAACTTTGCTACATATTTTTATTCTACTGAACTATTTTCTTATTTTTGTTCAAACCTGAAAAAATAAATATGAAAAAAATAATTCTTCCACTTATTATAATGCTTTTCAATATAGCAAACGCACAATTTTATAATGGTATGCAAATGTTCTTTGGAAAAAATAGAATTCAATACAATAATTTTACTTGGCGATATTTTGAACATAAAAATTACAAAATATATTTCTACGATAGAGGCGTAAATCTCGGGAAGTTTATAAATGATATCATTGAAGAACAAATCAATGAAATGGAAGATTTTTATAATGTCGATTTTAACTCACCACTTATCTTTATTGTCTATAACGATATAAGAGATTTTAGACAAACAAATATTGGACTGGAAACACAAGGCATAGGCTCTCCTGCTGCTGAACATCAAATTATTGATAATAAAGTATTTATTTACTTCAATGGCTCCCATAAAGATCTAAAAATCGAACTGAGACGTGTAATTTCAGAACTGTTTTTTAAACAAGTCGTTTATGGAAATTTTTTAACCCAAAAAATTACTAATAATACAAATTTTCAATTGCCTGTTTGGTTTCAGAAAGGTTTAATCTCTTTCTCAACACTTCAATGGTCGCCATACGAAGAAGATAGATTAAGAGATATCTTTATGAGAAAAAAAAGAATACACTTTAACTCCCTAAACGACGAAGACGCTGAAATTGTAGGACATTCATTTTGGTACTACTTATATAAATTTGGCAATTACAATAATGAACTGATTATCAATATACTATACTTTACAAAAGTTTATAAAGACTACGAAAAAGCTATAAATTATGTGATGGGCATAAGCTTCAATGACCTAAAAAAACAATGGTACAAATACTTTAAAGACTATTTCGAAAAACAAAAAAATGAAGCTAAGCAATTAGAGCCTATTAACGATACTTTAAACACTCGCAGACATCTTAAATACCAAAATTTTACAGTAAGCCCCAATGGTAAATACGCAGCATATTCTACTAATAAAAAAGGAAAATTTAAAATATTCCTATATGACTTTACAACAGGAAAAAAACATAAAATTTTTAAACAAGGCTATAAAACCGATCAAATCACAGATTATACTTATCCACTCTTAGCTTGGGACCCACACTCACATAAACTTGCCTTTATAACAGAGAAAAAAAACTCCGTTTACCTCAACATCTATAAAATCAAACAAAAAGAAATAAAAAATTATGCCCTTCTATACATCGATAAAGTACTTTGGCTTAACTTCTCCCCTAATGGACGATATATTGTCTTTTCCGCTTTTAGCAAAGGTTTTACCGATTTATTTGTATTTGACTTTTATACCAGCCAAATGAAACGTCTGACCTATGACCTCGCAGATGACCTTTATCCATCTTTTCTCCCAGACTCAAAAAATATAATATTTTCAAGCAATAGAACAGACACAAGCTCCAAATTTTTATACTCCTACGATGCAAATCCTAAACCTGCACAAAACTACGACTTGTTTATTTTCAATCTAAATACTAATAAAATACAGCGTATTACAAATACACCTTTCAGCGATGAAAAAATGCCTTTCGCTATTTCAAAAAACGACTATATATACCTCTCCGATACAACCGGCATCGTCCAACGTTTCTATCTAAATAAAGATAGTAGCATCGCTTTTATAGATACCTCAATTCATTACTTTTATTTCTTTAATCATAAAATAGTCTCTAACTATCCTATGAGCATTCTAAAACAGCAAACCGCTCTAAATAAAAATATCTCTCAAATCATTTTTTTCAATCGTAAAGATAATCTTTCTGTTCTACCAGCAGATATTAACTCTCTGAAAAATAAAAACTTCCAAAATCCGATTTATTCCCCAATATACCAAGATTTCCTCTCTACCCAAAAATATCAAACTCTTTTACAAATACAAAAACAACACCGACAGAAAATAATTAAAAAGAAAATTGACTCATTAAAACCATATTTTGAAAAAAAATTTGAAACATTCGAAAATCCTCGAATTGATATAAATAACTATATCTTTGACTTTGAGAAAGATACTCTATTCGGATTATATTATTTAAACAAAATAAAATCAACAAAAAAAACTATCGACAGTGCAAGCCGATATAGAGTATATTTCCCTATTTTCTATTTAACAGACGTAGGTAGCGATTTTGATTTAACCTCTATAAACCAAACTTACCAAATTTTCAACGGAGGTCCTTTTTACTTTAATCCCGGTATGCAATACCTTACAAAAGTTCAAATAAACGAACTGTTCGAAGACTACAAAATTACTGCTGCTTTTAGATTCGGCCTCTTTAATAAAAACTACGAATATTTAATAAGCTTTGAAAATCTCAAAAAAAGACTTGATAAACAAATAGTATATTATCGGAAAAGCTATACAGCCGTAGATGATACATTCTTTAAAGCTTCAAAAAATATTATAAACCAATTCAACTACATTTTAAGATACCCATTCACTGAAATATTCGCAATAAAATTAACTCCTACTCTACGCTACGAGCGGATTATCCCACTATCCCGCGATTATAACTCATTGATGCTAAAACAAAGCTATACTATATACACAGGACTAAAAACCGAACTTATATACGATAATAGCCGCAAATTACAGGAAAATATATATGATGGCATAAGATTTAAAATCTTTAACGAAATATATAAACAAGTTAACTGGGATACCACTTGGGCAGCTAATTACTGGCTGAACGTATTCGGATTTGACTTCCGCTTTTATAAAGAAATTTATAGACATAGCATCATTGCTACGCGCTTTGCCGGAAGCACCTCTTTTGGAAGTGGAAAACTTATATATTACCTCGGAGGCGTAGATAATTGGATACAACTTTTTACACCTATTTTTAACCACAATATCATAATAAATCCGAAAGAAAACTATTTATTTCAGGCTGTTGCTACAAATATGCGTGGTTTCAAACAAAATATACGTAATGGCAATACCTTCCTATTAAACAATACAGAAATGCGCATTCCTGTTTTTAGAGTATTAAGTAATAACCCCATAAACTTTGACTTTTTAAATAGTCTCCAAGTAATAGGATTTTTTGATATAGGCTCTGCTTGGTCAGGTAAAAGCCCATGGGATAAAAAAGCTAATGCATATAA
>CAZWVR010000080.1:0-11126 GCA_964637235.1 uncultured Bacteroidales bacterium
TTTCATCCCTTGCAGTTTTATAGCCTTTGCTCTGCAAGATTTGTGATGTAATAAAGCCTGCGGCGGCAGAAATTATTTCAGGTGATAGTGCCATAGCAGAGAGTTTTTAAATTTTATACGTTGAAAGATAAAAAAATATGCTTTTTTTAGCAAATTGTTGGTGGCAATTATTTACTTTTCGCCACAATAAATTATCATCCGCCAGCCTTCATCAGAGAGGAGATTTTTCTGGACAAGACCACACAGTCCGCAGAAAATATAATTTTTGTAGATTAGTTGATATAATGGAAAGTAAAAATGCTTTGGATAGGGTATTTTATGGCTAAGCGCTTTTGTGTCTTTTATTTGTCATAAGTAAATTTGTTTTTAGAGCAGATCTATTTATAGATTTGTAATTGATTAATGAGAAAGCTTTTTGTTTTTTAATTAACTTTTCTTAGTACTGCGTAAATAGAGCTTCCAAATGGTAATTTTATTTTATTTAAAATTAACCAATTTTCCAGTTTATGATAACTAAGTAGTATAGAGTTTAAAAAATTTGGTATTTTTTTTAGATCGGAGTTTACAGTGGGTTTAAATAATTTTTGGAAAAATTTTTTAAAGATGATGACGATAAAAAGTATAGGCAGTCTGTATGAAAGGATTTCAATTTTTAGATTTTCAGGTAATATTTTTTTCAGTTTTTTGATTGTAAATCTTTGTTTTATACCGACAGCTAAATCGTGGTGTCTTTTGAGGATAGGGAATGCTGGTAAGTTAATGATAATAATTCCCTTAGGATTTAAAGCATTAGAGAAAGTATTTATAATTTGAGCAGTTTCTTTATAATTGAAATAACATAAGAGATCAAGGGAAATTATTACATCATATTTTTGGAAGTTCCAGTTTTTTATGTCTGCTAATATACAGTTTACGTTTCTTTTGTTTGCGAGTTTAATAGCCTCTGGATTATAGTCAAAACCAGTAATATTAGGATAAAATTTTTTTAAAATTTGTAATAGTTTTCCAGTACCGCATCCTACGTCTAAAATAGAAATCTGTTTTTTGAAAATATATTTTTTTATGCTTTTTAAAACTATATGGTGCAATCCTTTGTACCACCAATAAAAGTCTTCAAAGATGAACATTTTATAGTATTCAATTTTTTTCATTTTTTGTCTGTTTTTCTAAGAATTAAATTATTTTTGCACAGCAAAATAATAAAAACTTATCAAATGAGGAGGAAATTACTGCTACTTGTGGCTGGCTTAATGCTTCCGGTATTTACTTTTGCCAGTGAAGCAGACTTGGTGATTCCGGATTTAGGTCCGGGAAAAAATCTTTTATATTGGGGATTTTTTATCACTCTTTTAGGAATACTTTTTGGATTTTATCAATTTTTAAAAGTTAAAAAGCTACCTGCACACAAATCGATGTTAGAAGTTGGTGATGTTATTTATGGCACTTGTAAGACTTACCTTCGTCAACAGGGCATATTTTTAATTTTCTTGTTTTTATTTATTGTTTTAGTATCTGGATTTTACTTTGGTTATTTGAAAGGACAGCCTTTTAGCGGTGTTTTGATGATTATTGGATGGACGATATTAGGTATTTTGGGATCATACAGTGTTGCATGGTTCGGTATTCGTATGAATACATTAGCAAATAGCCGTATGGCATTTGCTTCATTAGAAAAAAAGCCTTTGAAATTACATCATATACCACTTAATGCCGGTATGAGTATAGGAGTCATGCTTATTAGTATAGAGCTCACAATGATGTTAATTATTTTGCTGTTTGTACCGGGAGAATATGCAGGAGCGAGTTTTATTGGTTTTGCGATAGGAGAGTCATTGGGAGCCAGTGCATTGCGTATAGCAGGAGGTATTTTTACAAAAATAGCAGATATCGCAGCAGATTTAATGAAAATAGTTTTTAAGATAGGAGAAGACGACCCGAGAAATCCAGGTGTTATTGCAGACTGTACAGGAGATAATGCAGGTGATAGTATAGGTCCTACGGCAGATGGCTTTGAGACTTATGGAGTTACAGGAGTTGCTTTAATTACTTTTATTATTTTAGCCGTTATCAAACCTGAGGTGCAAGCAGAATTACTTGTATGGGTATTTATTATGCGTATAATGATGTTAATTACAGCCGTACTTTCATTTTGGATAAATAACTGGTTAACAGATATATTATACAAAAACAAAGAAAAAATTGATTTTGAGCAACCTTTGACAAATTTGGTATGGCTTACTTCAATTTTATCTATCGTATCAACTTTTATACTTTCTTATTTCTTGCTAGGTAAATATGAAAATAATCTATGGTTATGGTTGTCAATAATATTTAGTGCCGGTACTATTGCGGGAGCCTTGATACCGGAGTTTACAAAGATTTTTACAAGTCCTAAATCTAAACACGTCCAGGAGATAGTAGAAGCTTCTAAGGAAGGAGGAGCCTCATTGAATATTCTTTCAGGAATAGTTGCTGGTAATTTTAGTGCATTTTGGAAAGGTTTTGTATTCTTTTTCTTAATGTTTATAGCATATTATGCAAGTCAGCAGGGTCTTAGTGAGTATATGGACTATGAAAGTATTTTTGCTTTTGGATTAGTAGCGTTTGGAATGCTTGGTATGGGACCTGTTACGATAGCAGTAGATAGTTATGGACCTGTTACGGATAATGCTCAATCTATATATGAACTGTCGTTGATAGAGGAACAAGAAAATATTGAAGAAGAGATAGAAAGAGATTTTGGATTTAAACCAGACTTTAAAGAAGCAAAATATTACTTAGAAGCCAATGATGGAACAGGGAATACATTTAAAGCCAGTGCAAAGCCAGTGTTAATAGGTACAGCTGTTGTAGGTGCTACTACTATGATTTTCTCTTTGATATTAGTAATTAAGAATACCTTGGGTATTGATCCTGCTTCAATATTAAGTGTGTTAAATCCATATACAATATTTGGTTTCTTGATGGGAGGCGCTGTAATATTTTGGTTTTCGGGAGCTTCTATACAAGCTGTGACTACTGGTGCATATCGTGCAGTAGAGTTTATTAAACGTAATATAAATCTTGATCCTAATGCACCCAAAAAAGCTTCTCCGGAGAATTCTAATAAAGTAGTACATATTTGTACTGTTTATGCACAAAAAGGAATGATAAATATTTTTATAGCATTGTTCTCATTTGCCTTAGCGTTTGCTTTCTTATCTGCTCCTGCTGGTGCAAATGCTCCTGTATCCTTCTTTGTAAGTTATTTGATTTCCATTGCATTTTTCGGATTATTCCAAGCTATATTTATGGCTAATGCAGGTGGAGCTTGGGATAATGCTAAGAAAGTAGTTGAAGTGGATTTGCAACAAAAGGGTACTGAACTGCATGACGCAACTGTTGTTGGAGATACTGTTGGAGATCCATTTAAGGATACTTCTTCTGTCTCTTTGAATCCGATAATAAAGTTTACAACATTATTTGGTCTTTTGGCTATGGAAATAGCTATTTCTGAGAAATTTGTTAAGATAGCTCCTTACGTAGGTATTACGTTTTTAGTAATAGCCTTGTATTTTGTATATCGTACATTTTATAATATGCGTATTAAGCAAAATAGTAAGTAATTTAAGGTTTTAATCAAATTAGGGCGGTTATTCTCTTAGCAGAATTGCCGCCCTTTTTATTATCAATAGAATATTGAGCAATTATATCCAATTAGCCAAAAGAATTCTGTTGGTTTTACATGTTGATTTTTTTTAAATAGATAAGGCTCTCCATTATCTGCGAGCATAGGATAATGCGGATTTCTTGCTTTATTCCACTTTTTAGGTACAAAGTACATATCATGTATTAGTTTGTCTTGAAGGAAGAAACGTACCCATTCACTGTTAATGCCAACACTTGTTCTTATTAGGGAGTTCTGATATTCAAAAGCTAAAATACCTGCTGAATATTTTCCGTATTTATTTTTTGTAAAATCTTTATATCCCCAACGAGCGGGGTAGGAGGGATCGTGTATAATTGGGAGATTTTTAGTTTCTGGTGTCCACATTATTGAGGTTATAGCAAATAGTCCGTAATTTGTATTTAATGCGATTTTGACGGCGGCTGTTCTATATTTATCAACAGCTTTTTGTGCAAATATGTCATTTTCAGATAAAATTAAAAAATTGTTTAATCCCAGTAGTATAGTCCCAGTTCTTTGGGAAGTTCCTATTTGATCTCTGTATAAATTAAGTGAGTATCCGATAGCATATTTATATTTTGTTAGATTGTTGAAATAGAAAAAGTTTTTTAGAGGTGGAGAGTTTTTTCGTTTTTTTGTAGCTGTTATAATTGCAAAGTTTAATTGCAATTCATTGCCGGGTATAGGGGCACCTATTGGTAAAAAATTTCTATGATAATCAATTCGTCCGGCTACTTGAATAAATTTATATATAAGCCCGTAGTTTAGGGCAAATCCAGCTCTTTTTAAGTGTGAACCAATATTGAAGGAAAAAGATGCAATAGCAAAAAAGTTAAATAATTGATTTGAATTTTGTGCATAATTGGGTAATATTAGCAGAGAAATAATATTGAGAAGTAAAAATTTTTTAATCATTTATTTGCAATATTTCCTTTACCATATTGATAATGTGCTTATCACCGGTATATTTTCCTTGTGCGTCAGAGAGTTTTACCACAGGTATCCAGTCCCAGCCTTCTGGTTTAGCTTCTATCATTTTTATTACAATATTTAGGGGTTCTACGCCGACGTCATTTGTAAAGTTTGTACCTATTCCGAAAGAAAGTTTTATTTTGCCTTTACAGAATTCAACGATTTCTTTTACTTTTGCTGGTGTTAGAGCATCGGAGAATATTATAACTTTTGATTTAGGATCTATTCCGAGTTTTTTATAATGTTCAATAGTTTTATTTGCAAATTTTATTGGGTCTCCGGAGTCTTGTCTGACGCCGTCAAAAAGTTTAGCAAGTTTAGTATCAAAAGCTCTAAAAAAAGCTTGTGAGGTAAAAGTATCAGATAATGCGATACCTAAATCTCCGCGATATACTTTAACCCAGTTTTCCAGAGCTAATTTGTTAGCCATTTTATATCCGAATTTAGCTGCGTGAAACATAAACCATTCGTGTGCATGTGTTCCTATTGGCGTCAGATTATATTTGTAGGCAAAGTAAACATTGCTTGTACCAACAAATGCAGGAGGTCCATATTTTTTTAATGTTTGGATTATTAGGTCATGATTATCTAAGGAGAAACGCCTTCTTGTTCCAAAGTCCGCAACTTTTATGTTAAGTTTTTTATATAATTCAGCTTTTTCTTTGGCTATGTCAATTATTTTTTCTTTTGGGTAAGTTTTTGCATTTATAAATTTAAAATATAACTCAGAGATTATAGCCATCAGAGGTACTTCCCAGAGGATAGTTCTATACCAATATCCTTCTATTTCTATGTCCAATTTGCCATTTTTAAGAGAAATTTTAACTTCATTCGGATTATATCTATATCCGTATAAAAAATCAAAATATGTTGGAGGTAAGTAATAGGCTGCTTTTTGAAAGTAATTTTTTTCTTTTTCTGATAATTTTAGATTTGCCATTTGTTCTATTTCCTGTTTCAATGCAATATCAAATCCATCGGGGAATTTTGTATTACCGCGGTTTATAAATTTGTATTTTACTTTTGCTCTGGGGAAAAGAGAAATAACAGCGTGTTGCATTGTAAACTTGTATAAATCATTATCTAAAATAGATTTTAGTATCATAGTTTAGTTTTTTCCAAAGTTATAATAATTCATAGAAAAAATGTAAATTAGTGCAAAATTTTAAACTGCATATACATTTACGTTAAAAAAATAAAACAATGAAAAAGGTAATTTCTCTAATACTTCTAACAGTCTGGGCATTGGGTAAGATTTTTGCCCAGGGAGCCGTAAGTGGTAATGGTCTATTTGTAGCTTCTGTGATGAAAGAAGCTGGACAGAAAATGATTTATATTCATAAATTTAAGACAAGAGAATTGATTCGTAAATTGGTATTTAAGCCGGCTATAACTACATCTGATATTCAGTGGGTAAAATATAATTATGAAGGTAGTTTTGTTGCAGCACATTCCGGTGCATATATATATGTTTTTAATGTGATGGAAAATAAGCAAGTTGCTTTTCTTAATGGCAAGGATATTATTTTTCCTGTAAAAACTGATGATTATTTCTTTATTGTTGGCTCAAATTCAATTGTTCGTTATAGTTCAGAGGGAAAAAAGCAGTTTGTATATTCTCTTCCGAGTGGTAAAACAGTCAAAAGGGTAGTTCTTTCTCCGAAAGAGGATTTATTGGCTGTGGAAACAGAACAGAATAGAATTTATATGTTCAAAATAGATCAAAGTCGTTATGCTAAGGAATATGCAGGTGATCAGGTGGAGTTTAATAGAACTGGAAATTTATTTGTTGTAAAATACACTTATGGACAAAAAGTACGAGTTTCTACTTATAAAGCTTCTAATTTTTATCAAGATAGAGTACTTACCAGTGATGTATTGAGTACTCGGACGAAAAATAAATTTTTCCCAAATCGGAGTTCATTGGGTAAAGATGGAATGTTCGTAGCATTTTATACAGCTAAGGGTAATAATGTTGAAATTTTTGTATTTAATACATATTCACGCAAACTTGTGTGGGTTATCAATAATTTTAAAAACACTGCGAATGAGTTGTATCCAATTACCTGGACTGCTCCTAATATTATGATAGCCAGAGGAGCAAATATGATGGCAGGTGAATATAATATAATTTCTCACACGACGGCAAGTTTATTTTTGCGCATAGATCCAATTAATGCAAATAGTGAACTCTCGGTAGAAAATCAACGTAAGAAGCTAATATTATCACCGGATTATCATTATGCACTTTTACCTACTTCGCAGGGTTTGTATATTCGGGATACACGTATTCCATCTGTTAATTTTAAGTTTGAAAATACTCGGTTTCTTTCTTTTAGTGCAAGTGGAAAATATTTATTTGTGGATAAAGATGGCGTAGTAAATGCATTGATTACAGCCCAAGTATCACAGGCACTTTCTCGTCATCTTACTGCTAAATTTTATCCTTTTGATAAGATTCTTAAAAGCACTGTACCCGAGAAGTATCAGCCGGATGTAAAACCGCCCAAGGGATATGCGTATTTTTACGTCAATAATACGAAGCAGATAGTAAAACTTGATACTGCAAAATTGCATTTAGTTTTGCGTTCAGTACATATAGATGAAAATAATGTAGAGATACAAGTAAATCTTGTAGATAGACATGGAAATATTTTTCTGGGCGGTGCAGATCCCAGTTGGAAATACATATGGTGCAATTTAATTTTACAAAATCCATCATTAAATGTTAAACAAGTAAAAAATTTTATAGTTGAAGAACATAATATTTCTATACCTACGGCTTATGCTTTGGTGTTAGATCATAGTGGTTCTATGGGTGATAAGCGTGCAAATATACTTCAATATGGAGCTTTACAGTTGATAAATAAAAAAATAGGTACTAATGCTTTTATGCTGATAAAATATGATCATAGGGTAAAAGTTGAAGTGCCACTTACTACTGAAAAATATCTATTAGAACGCAAATTAAATAATACTGGTTTAGCTGGTTATGGTGGAGCTACCGCATTGATTGATGCTGCTTATATTGCAGTAAAAAAACTTGCTGCAACTAAAAAATATAAACGAAAAGTAGTATTACTGTTTACAGATGGTTATGAAAATGCTTCTTTCTATACAAAATCAACATTATTGCGCGAGGCTATTAAAAATCACATTGAAATTGATGTTATTGGTTTTGGTAAAGAAATTAATGAGCAATATTTGAAAGATATTGCATATAATACAGGAGGAATTTATATGCATATTTATAAAAGTCAAGATATAAAGAAGATTTTTCCCGATGTTGACTATAAAAGCCGACATTATTACAGTATTAAATTTCATACTCCTGTGAAAGGTAAATATGTGGCTATGATACAGATTTGTCAAGATTTCGATAAGCATGATTCACTTTTGGTAGCCATAGATACAAAAGCTAACGATGAGCCACTTGATAGCAGATCACCAGTTATTACTTTAAAGAGACCTAAAATTACACTTGCCAAATTTCAGCCTCTTATGATACCTCGTAAACCAAAGTTAAAGCCTGTAAAATCTCGTAAGATACTTAAAGATTTTCATAATATCCATTTCCCGAATATTCTTTTTGAAACAAATAGCGATAAAATCCTTAAAAGTGACGAAAAGGGTATAGATCAAATTGTTGCTTTTATGCGGAAATATCCTTATGTATATTTAGAAATTGATGGGCATACTGATAATACAGGTACTCACGAATTTAATATGGATTTATCGAAGCGTAGAGCAGAGGCTGCTAAACGACTTATTGTAGCTAAGGGAATTCCAGCTGCTCGGATTATTACTAAGGGCTTTGGAGAAACTAAACCCATAGCTTCTAATGATACAGAAGAAGGACGACGTCTCAATAGACGTATTGAATTCAAAGTTCTTGTGCATTAGGGATTGTGTCATTAGAATATTGTTTAGGTTTTGTTAAAAAATATTAAAAATTTGGCAATTTAACGGAATATGTTATATCTTTGCAGTGCAATATCGCGGAGTGGAGCAGCTGGTAGCTCGCTGGGCTCATAACCCAGAGGTCGCAGGTTCAAGTCCTGCCTCCGCTACTAATAAAAATAGGGCTGTCTTTGCGGCAGCCCTATTTTATTTACTTTTCATTTTTGCTTGTCATAGCTTATCGTATGATTACAAATTTCTTTGAAAATTTTTTCCCATTTACTATGACGTTAAGTAGATATATGCCATTTTCTATTTTAGTTGTGTTAAAATAGTATTGATAATTATCCACGTTAGTTTTGTATACTTGGCGACCTTGTATGTCGTATATTTCAACTGAATTTATTTTTTTCGTACCAGTTATTTTTATTGCGTCTTTTTCACCAACAATCTTTATAAGTTTTTTCTGTTGACTGATTTGCGTAGGTTCAGGAGTATTTTCATATAAAGCACTAAAAAGTTTATCTCCTGTTCCTAAACCAGTTATTATTATATCCGGACGATTATCTCCGTTTAAATCAGCTACTTTAACATCACCCCAATAATTTGGAGCAAAAGAAGTATCTTCAATAAAAGTTCCATTTTCGTTTTTAAAGATAGTGCTTATGTATTGACCAGAGCCGGGAGTGTTCATTGTACCTGAAATGTATAAGTCTAAATCTCCATCAAGGTCAAAATCAGCCCATTCAATAGAACTATGTGATACACCTGGGAATATATTCTCTATGGCTGAGAAAGTTCCATCTCCGAGATTTTGGTAAAGTATTGTTTTTCTGGTTGTTCCATCATTTCCTCCTGTACCTGAGATTATTAAGTCAATATTTCCGTCATTATTATAATCAGCCCATTCTACATCTCCTAACCAGCATTGGAATAGACCTAAATTTTGGAGGGAGAACGTACCATCACCATTATTTTTGAATATATGAGTAAAGAAGTCATCGGCATAACCTGTTAAAATGAAATCTTTGTATCCATCGTTGTCATAATCAGCCCATTTGAATTTTCCATACATTGTGCCGGGTAAATTAGCAGAGTTCACTTCGGAAAAAGTACCGTCACCATTATTTTTAAATATTTTTGAAATATATACATTGTTCTGATCTTCGAAGCCAGAGCATGAGAAGTCAAGATTGCCATCGTTATCATAATCTACCCAAGCGACATCTCCCATATATACATGTGGGAAGTTTTGATTTATAAGTGTAAAAGTTTTATCTCCGTTATTTTTTAAAATGCCTAAAAAACCATTATTTCCATTATAACCTTCAATAAGTAAATCGGGATAGCCATCATTGTTATAGTCTCCCCATTGAGCAGCACTCAATGATAATCCTCCAATAGGGAGTGTGATAGTAGAAAATTGGAAATTACCCATATTTTCGTATAATATAGAGTAGGCGGTTGAGTTAGTATCTTCGCCTGAAATGAATACGTCATTATCACCATCGTTATCGATGTCTGCAATAGCTATTGCGCTGTATCTTACTGGTTGAAATACTGTGGGACTTATAAGCCTGAAAATTTGAGCTTTTGTAGATGATAATATACTCATAATCAATAAAATAGCAAAGATTTTTTTCATGATATATATTTTTTATGTTTTTTATTAAAATTTCAAAATTTATAGTTATTCAACAGTGACAGATTTAGCTAAATTTCTTGGTTGGTCAACATCACAGCCTCTCAATACTGCGATATGATATGCCAGAAGTTGCAGAGGAATAACGCTCAATAAACTAGAAAGCGCTTCGTGCGTTTGAGGTATTTCAATATAATCTTCGGAACGTTCTTTTATGGCAGTATCACCTTCTGTTATCACAGATATAACATTACCTTTTCTGCTTATCACTTCTTCTACGTTAGAGATAATTTTTTCGTATATTTTATCTTTGGGAGCAATGAAAACGACAGGCATATTTTCGTCTATGAGAGCAATAGGACCATGTTTCATTTCCGCGGCAGGATAGCCCTCTGCATGGATATAAGAAATTTCTTTTAGTTTTAATGCACCTTCTAATGCAACAGGGAATTGATAGCCACGTCCTAAGTAAAGGAAGTTTGAAGCATTTTGGTATTTTTCGGCTATTGCTTTAATTTTATCGTTTTGTTCTAAGATTTTTTCAATTTTGTTCGGTATTTGATACAATTCTTTAACAAGTTCTGTAAATTTTTCTTTTGATAATATACCACGTCGTTTGCCCAATAGCAGGGACATCATACTTAAAACTGTCACTTGTGCTGTGAAAGCTTTTGTAGAAGCGACACCAATTTCAGGACCGGCATGGGTATATACACCTGCATGTGTTTCTCTGGGAATACTTGAACCTACAACATTACATATACCGAGAACCGTGGCACCGCGTTTTTTTGCTATTTCAATGGCTGCAAGTGTATCTGCTGTTTCTCCACTTTGGCTTATAGCTATAACTATGTCATCAGGATAAATTATTGGATTACGATAACGAAATTCTGAACCATATTCCACTTCTACTGGAATGCGTGCAAATTCTTCTATCAGATATTC
>CAZWVR010000081.1:0-11103 GCA_964637235.1 uncultured Bacteroidales bacterium
AGAATAAATGCAATAAAATTAACGCCTAAAAATTCTATTATAAAGATAGGAACTATAATTATAAAACCTGATGAACAGCAGCTCGAAGAAGTTGTTGTACAGTCTCAAAAGCAATCTATTAAATATGAAGTGGATAAAAAGGTTATCAATGTCTCAAAGCAAATGCAAGCCTCAGCAGGTTCTGCCGTAGATGTGCTCAGAAATGTCCCTTCTATTACGGTAGATGCAGAGGGTAAAGTATCTTTAAGAGGAAGTCAGAATTTTACAGTTTTAATTGATGATAAGCCTTCTATCTTAGAAGGTAATGATGCTTTGGAGCAGATACCTGCCAGTGCTATTGAGAAAATTGAAATAATTACAAATCCTTCTGTTAAATATGATCCTGACGGTGTAGCGGGTATTATAAATATCATTACCACTAAGAAGCGTTCAAAAGGTATAGCTGGTAAACTTCAACTTGATGCCGATAATTTTCTCGGCTATAATGCAAACTTATTGCTTCAATATAGAACTGATAAAACTGAATTAGTAGTAGAAGGTAGATATTTTAATAGGCACCACCTGATAAATACTTCTCAGTATAGATTTATAACTGATAAATATAATGATACCCTTTCTCTGCTTACGAGTACAGGAAGAATGGACTTTGATAGAATTAGCAACTGGGGTAAAATTGGTTTCTCCTTTTTCCCAAATGCTAAAAATACATTCTCTGTAAAAGCTTCATACGGATATAGAGCTTTTAATTCTTTTAATTCCACTACTACAATAAATTATCTATATCTCCATAAATATTTATACCAGATTTCACATTCCTCTTTGGCTGGCTATACTGGGGACGCACAATTAGATTATGAACATATTTTTAAGGGAAATAAAGAACATAAACTAAATGCTTATATTCAGCTATCTTTTTGGAAGCCTAATAGGGAAAACATTATTTCTTACGATACTTCTGAAAAGTATATTTTCTTGCCAGATGAAAATTTTTTGGATTTATTAGATCCTTATAAGGAAAAAACTCTGGAACATAGACTTAATTATAAATTGAGATTTGAAACTGATTATCAGTTGCCTATTAATAAAAATCAAAAATTAGAAGCAGGTGCTGTCATTAGATTGATGAGCTTAAAATATAATTTTGCTTATTATTTTTATATTCCTTTTTGGCAAATGTGGTATAATATTGCTGAGTTTACTGATGAAGATTTGCAAATGTATAGGCGAATTTATGCTATTTATTCCACTTATTCTTTGAAATTTAGCCCAATAAGTATGAAATTTGGATTAAGAGGAGAATATACAGATAGACTTATGAAAGATTTAGAAGAGGAGGATTATCCTTATAAAAAATTTGACTTATTCCCATCTGTTCATATTTCTACACAATTGCCTCATAAACAACAGATACAATTTAGTTATAGCCGCCGAATTGATAGACCAAGAGGTTGGTTCTTACTCCCTTCACTACGTTTTTATGATAAATATACTTTACAAATCGGAAATCCCCAGTTAAAGCCTGAATATGCTGACCTTATAGAATTAGATTATATTAAAAATTTTGATAGGAGTTTTATCTCTTTTGAAACATATTACAGGCGTACTTTAAATGCTTTTGATAGAGTACAAATTATTGGAAATGATATAATAATGGATGATGATATTCTGATTTTTACTTGGGAAAATATAAATACAGAATATACCGCAGGTGCTGAACTTATGACTAATTTGTTTTTCTTTCGGATATTGAATGCTAATTTATCTATAGATGGATATTATAACAGAATTAAAGCGGAATACAATAACATGGCTGTGGATAAGCAGACTTTTTCTTGGACAAGTAGAGCTAATTTTATTGTTTCTTTACCTTGGAGCTTACGTCTGCAATTAGGTGCTTTTTATAGAGGTAAATCTTTAACTTTGCAAGGATATCGTATGCCAATGTTTATGACTTTTGGAGCTATAAGTAAAACTTTCTTTAAAAATAAACTTAAACTGACATTTAGTAGCAGAAATTTCTTAAATACTGCAAAATTTGCTTTCGTTTCCCAAACTCCTGAGCTTTATTCTAAGGTTTCTATGAAAATGCTGCCTTATTATTCTATTTCTTTGGTATATAAAATTAATAGTTATCGCAATGAACACCATAAAACTAATCTCGAGGAGATGGATTTTATGGGAGAAGGTGAATATTAAAACTTACTTTATATGGCAGATGGAGCTAATATCTCTGTCTGCTATTTTTTATACTTCCCTAATTTCCCTTAAAACTTTATTTTAATCATACAAATATTTTTATTTTCTATCTTTTTTAATCCCGATTTTTTTTCTAAGAAAAAATTGCATTAAATTTGTTAATCAATTAAAAATTGCTATGAGAATTTGGGTTATATGGCTTATTTTGCTTTTTTCTCCCTTAATTGCTTTTACACAGATAAATAGAGGAAATTTATTTTTTACCAATTACTATTCTTTTGAAAAATATAATGCTGCTCGTCAAAATTGGGATATAGTTCAAGATTCAAAAGGAATTATATATGTTGCTAATAGTAGTGGTTATCTTTTAGTTTTTGATGGTATTGATTGGGATAAAATACCAGTAGCAAAAGTAGGACTTCGTTCTCTTGCTATTGATAGTCATGATAGACTTTATATCGGCTATAATAATGGATTTGGCTATATAGATCTAAGAAAAGCAAAAAAAATTTTTCATCCATTGAGTCCATTGCTTCCTAATAAATATAAAAATTGTGGTATTATTTGGCAGATTATAGTGTTAAATGATACAACAGTCTATTTTCAGTCGGAGCAGCGTATATTTATTTATAATTCTATTCGTAATTCATTTGAGGTTATTGAAGTTAATGATTATTCGCACAATGACATTTTTTATAGAATGTTCCTTATAGATTCAAGTTTATTTATATATCTAAAAAAGGCAGGACTTTTCTTGCTAAAAAAGGATACTATTGAATTTATTAAACAATCCGAAAAACTCAAAGGTTCTTTTATTCGGGGATTTTTTCATTTTGCTGGAAAACTTTATATTTCTACTTTTAATAATGGACTTTATATATATGAAAAAGGTTCATTTACACCTGTTAAGACGCCTATAGATTCGCTGATAAAACATAATCATTATTATGCCCTGCCTCTTGATGAGAAACATCTTATTTTTACTTTGGCAACTGGCGGATTTATTATTACTGATCAAAATTTTCGTATAATCCGTGTACTTAATGTATATACAGGCTTGCAGAATGATAAAATATTAAACATTTATGTAGATAAAAATAAAGTCATTTGGTTAGCTCTCGATAATGGTATTGCCTCTGTTTATCCTTTTTATCCATTGTATGTTTATGATGATAGGTTTGGAATAGAAAAATATACAAAAGTTTACACTAGTTTATTTAAAGATTCTGTTTTATTTTTAGGTACATCTACTGGAATTTATTATAAAAATTGGAAAAAATCTGATTTCTCCCTTGTATATGACCATAAGAAAGCTCGTTTAGCTATTAAATTAAATCCGTTTTTATCTATAAAAGATTATAATGGAATTTTTAAAGTATCCACTTTAAAAAAATGGAATAATACCCTGTTATTCAGTTCATTATACGGTTTTGGCTATATTTATAATTTTATTGCCAATTATATTATTAAGGCTCATACTATACGAACTTTTGTTATTGCTGATAAAAATACTGTTTTAGCTCTTTCGAGAAGTCTTACAGTTTTAAAATATATTCCTGATTCTTCTCAGTGGAGAATAGTAAAAATTTTTGATAAAATAAAAGGACGTATTATTGTTCCAGACACAGACGGTTATTATTGGATTGCTTCTTCTACCTTGGGGCTTTATAGGGTAAAATTTTCTTCCGATTATACTAAAATTATTTCATTTGATAAATTTAATAAAGACGCAGGATTGCACCGTTTGCCATCTCAAATTAATAATAAAGTTTTTAGGTTTGGCTCTCAATTGCTTTTTTCTACTATTAAAGGTATTTATAGATATGATAAAACTCGTAATGAATTTTATCCAGATACACTTCTAAATCGCTTAATAGGAGGTAATTTTTTCGTTAATTTGATTTTTATTGATACTCACGGAGATATATGGGTAAAGTATAACTATAAACATAATGAAAGAGATATATGGAAATTAATTCGTATTCATAAAACCGATACTGGTTATTATGTGGAAAGAAATCTTTTTAATCCTTTGATGAATAGAATTTATTCTTTTTCTCAGATTTCTGATAGTTTATATGTTATTGGTACAGATAATGGTTGCGTGCTTTATGATGCTTCTATGCATTTTCGGACAATTCCTTTTAATGCTTTTATTAAACAAGTTCAAACTATAAACCCTGACTCGCTTTTAGCTTCCTATGTTTATGCTGGCGATACTAATTCTATAAAGAATATGCCCAAATTACCATATCAATATCGTAATATAAAATTTCTTTTTGCTGCTAATTATTATTTGAGCGATAAAATATCTTTTTCTTATATCTTACAAGGATATGATAAAAAATGGAGTGAATGGACACAGCATAATTTTAAAGAATATTCTAACTTGCCACCCGGAAAGTATATTTTTAAATTGAAAGCTAAAAATATATTTGATACTTCCAGTTCTGTCGCTGTTTATGCTTTTGAAATTCTCCCTCCTTGGTATCAGACTTTTTGGGCATTCTTTTTATATTTTATAATGGCTATTTTATTTGTTTGGTTAATTGTTTATCTTTATACTTTGAGACTTAAAAAACAGAAAGAACATTTGGAAAGCTTAGTCAAAGAACGAACAAAAGAAATTGAAAAACAAAAGAACATCTTAGAAAAGCAAAATAAAGAAATTACTGAGAAAAATAGAGAAATCACCGATAGTATAACATATGCACAGCGAATACAATCTGCTATATTGCCCCTTGATGAAGTATTTGAGAAATATTTTGATGATTATTTCATATTGTTTAAACCCAGAGATATTGTTTCCGGTGATTTTTATTGGATTAACATTAAAAATGATAAAATTATACTTTCAGTAGTGGACTGTACTGGGCATGGCGTGCCAGGCGCTTTTATGAGTATCCTCGGATATGAAACCCTGAATACGATTGTCTTAGGTATGGGTATAACAGAACCCGCTAAAATATTAGAATATCAGGATAAACTAATTAAAAAAGCTCTGAAAAGACAACAAACAGAAACAAAAGATGGAATGGAAATGTCGGTATCTGTTATTGATAGGAAAAAAAATATTATAACTTTTGCAGGTGCCAGACATCCATTGGTATATATTAAAAATCATAAACTTATGGAAATTCCCGGTACTAAACGCGGTATCGGCGAAGAGTTAGATATACCTTTTGTGCAGCATACTATTGAAATTGATCATCCTTTATGGATTTATCTTTTTTCTGATGGTTATAAAGATCAATTCGGCGGCGGTGCCAAAATGAGAAAATTTATGAAAAAATATTTTTACGAAAAATTACTTCAAATACATTCTTTGTCCGGTGAACAACAAAAAAAACATCTTGAACAAACTTTAATTCAGTGGATGAAAGGATACCAACAAACTGATGATATACTTGTATTGGGGGTATATATTATTCCTAAAAATTAAAATATGGCTAAAGTGATAATTATTTCAGCTCCCTCAGGGGCAGGTAAAACTACTATCGTTAAAAATATTATGGAGAAATATCCTGAATTTAATCTCGCTTTTTCTGTTTCTGCTACTACACGCCCTAAAAGACCAAATGAAATCAATGGTAAAGACTATTATTTTTTAACTGTGGAAGAATTTAAAAACAAAATCCGCAATAATGAATTTATTGAATGGCAAGAGGTCTATAAAAATCAATTTTACGGTACTTTAAAATCTGAAATTGATAGACTTTTTAAACAAGGTAAAAATATAATTTTTGATGTAGATGTAAAAGGTGCTTTGAATTTAAAAAAAATTTTTGGAGATAATGCTTTGGCTATATTTATAGAACCCCCGTCTATTGATGAATTAGAACGACGATTAAGACTTCGATCTACCGAAACTGAGGAAGCCATTCGTAAACGATTACAAAAAGCTCAGCAAGAAATATCTTATCGCGATTTCTTTGATGTCATTATTGTAAATGATGATTTAAATGAGGCTATTGCGAAAACTAAAAAGACAATTGAAAATTTTATTTTTCACTAATGTTTTTATTTTTTATCTTTGTAAATCAAAATACTCTTGAATGAAACGACATAAATATATTAAACTAAACGTCAGAGTAGTATTTTTTACTTTTGTGCTTTTAATTCTATTTTCTGTTATAGCAAATACATTAATGATTGTGCGTTTCTCTAAAAATACTAAAAATATAACTTCTTATCTTACGAAATATTATATTAAACGAAATGCTGTTCTTAGCAGTATTTACAATGATATAAATTCTTTTGTTAGAGAATATCAGCTTAAACCCGATGCTGATATTTCAATTTATTCTGAAAAATTGCTTTTTTTAGATGAAAATATAAATTCTTATTTTAAACAATTACATACATTTGTATATCGTAAAGCTGATATACAGGATTATGAAAATCTTTATGAACAATATAAACAAATTCAAGATTTATTATACGCATATTTTTATGCATATCAAAAGAATAATTTTGAGCAGGCTAATTCAATTTTATACAACGAGCTTGATAAAGTAAAAGCTTTTAATGATTATATTGAAAAATTAAAACAACAGAATTTACAAATATTACAACAGAAACGAGCTACTCTTTTAAAACAAACAAAAAGAAATGTTATTTTTTACATTTTGTTTAATTTCCTATTTTTGCTTTTTGGTCTTATAATATGGGTATTATTACCGAGATTTTATTTAAGCCGCTTATGGAAATTAAATAGGTTATTGGAAAAACTGGCTGAGGGAGATATTCCTGAAAAGATAGATATTCCCTTTGGTTCTGAGGAAATTCATTTCTATCAAAATCAAATAAATAAACTTATTGATTATTTGACTAATATAAACGAGTATATACAAAATTTAGAGAAGGAAAATTATGATTTTGAAGTTAAATATTTTAGTGATAACGATAGAATAAGTACCGCAGTGGATAGGCTGAAAAATAAACTTTTAGAATATAAACGTGAGGTCTCTGAACGTCAGGCAAGGGAAAAACAGCAGAATTGGACTGCTGAGGGTTTAAATAAATTTGCTGCTTTAATTCGTGAAGCTCAGGGTGATTTGCAAAAGCTTGGTGATATAGTAATACAAAATTTAGTTAAATATGTTGAGGCTTTATTAGGAGGTCTTTTTATAGTTAAAGACCAAAATAATGTTCAGAAGCTTGTTTTGCTTTCTGCTTTTGCTTATGATAGAAAAAAATATTATACCAAAACTATTGAATTTGGTGAGGGGCTTATTGGTTCTGTGGCTCAGGATAAAATCCCTATTTATCTTACTAAAATTCCTGACGATTATATAGAAATAGAATCCGGCTTAGGAGACACTAAACCCGGTTCTTTATTTATTGTTCCTTTATTAGTTAGTGATAAGCTCGTTGGAGTTATAGAAATTGCATCGGATAGACAATTACCTGAATATAAGCGAGAGTTTATATTAGAAGTTTCTAAGTCTATTGCTGCTGCAATTGAAAATATTAATATCAACATTAGAACATTAGTACTTCTTGAAGAATCGCAGCGTAAATCTGAGGAACTGGCGCGTCGTGAACAAGAAATGAAAAAAGTTATGCAGCAGCTTGCTGAGGCTCACGAAATCGCTCGCCGTAATGAATTGGAAATGAGAGGTATTCTTACTGCCGTAGATCAGACCCTTATGAGAGCTGAATATTCTGTCGAAGGTAATTTATTGTCTGCTAATAGATTGCATATCCAAACTATGGGATATGATTTCACTAAAATGAAAGGAAAAAATATTATGGAGTTTATTCCAGAGGAAGAAAGAGAAATGTTTAGACAATTATGGCAAGAAGTAGCAAGTGGTAATCTTAAGCAAATTGTTGTAAAACGAAAAAATCAAGCTACTAATGAGGATATTTGGTTGCTTAATCAATATACTCCTATTAAAGATGAGAAAGATAATGTTATTAAAATTTTATATTTAGCTATTGATATTACTGAACAAAAAGAAGCAGAGGAACGCGCTGCTCAATTACTTAGAGAAACTGCTGAAAAAGAAAAACAACTCCGTGCTATATTAGATGCCGTTGATAGAACTCTATTGCGTGCTGAATATGATGCTAATGGAACTTTTTTATTCGCTAATGAAATACATAGACAGACTTTTGGTTATGATTATGAAAAAATGCTCGGAAAAAATATTTTAGAGTTTGTCCCTGAATCTGAAAGAGACCAGTTTTTTGAGGCTTGGAACGATGTTATTAGAAATGGTAATCCAAGACAAATTACTGTTAAACGTCAACATTCTATCACTGGCGAACCTATTTGGCTTATAAACCATTATAATCCTATACTGGATGAAAAAGGTAATGTCGTTAGAGTACTTTATTTGGCTACTGACATTACTGAACAGAAAAAACTGGAAGAAGAAGCCGCTAAATTATATCGCGAAGCCCGCCAGAATGAAATTGAACTACAAGGAATACTTTCTGCGGTTGACCAAACCCTACTCCGTGCTGAATACGCGCCTGATGGAACTTTCTTAAATGCTAATAAAATTCACGTTGAAACCTTCGGATATGACCTCGAAAAGATGAAAGGACAAAATATTTTAACTTTTATTCCAGAAGAAGAAAAAGAACAATTCTTAGAGGTTTGGAATGATGTTGTAAAAAATGTCCGTTCTCGTCAAGTTGTTGTTCGTAGAAAGCATTCCGTTACTGCCGAGGATATTTGGCTTATAAACTACTATAACCCAATTGTAGATGAGGCTGGTAATCTTGAAAAAATATTATATCTGGCTATTGATATTACTGAACAAAAGAAATTAGAACAAGAGGCTGATAGACTATATAAAGAAGCCAAAGAACGTGAAATAGAACTTCAAGCTATACTTAATGCCGTAGATAGAACTTTACTCCGTGCTGAATATGATGTCGACGGAACTTTTCTTAATGCTAATAAAATTCATGTTGAGACTTTTGGATATGATTTGCAACAGATGAAAGGACAGAATATTTTAGTTTTTATTCCAGAAGAAGAAAAAAATCAATTTCTTGCGCTATGGGAAGATGTAGTTAAAAATGCTAATCCTAGACAAGTTATTGTTAAACGTAAACATTCTATTACAGGTGAGGATATTTGGTTAATAAATCAGTATAATCCTATTTTAGATGTAAATGGAAAAGTTATACGCGTTCTATATCTTGCAATTGATATTACTGAACAAAAGCATATTGAACAAGAAGCCCAAAAATATTATGAAGAGGCAGTTGAACGAGAGAAACAACTGAACTTTATACTTGAAGCAATAGATAGAACTATTCTACGCGCAGAATATGCATCAGATGGAACTTTTCTTAATGCTAATATGTTGCATATCAGTACTTTTGGATATGATATTGAAAAAATGAAAGGCAAAAATATTATGGAGTTTGTGCCAGTAGAAGAGCAAGAAGAATTTATTGAAGTATGGACAGATGTTACGATGAATGCTAAACCTCGTCGTTTAGAAGTAAAAAGATATAATACAAAAGGTGAAGAAGTATGGCTTATAAATTATTATAATCCAATAACTTCTGAAACTGGTGAGGTCGAAAAAGTTTTATATCTTGCTATTGATATCACCGAACAGAAAAAACAAGAAGAAAAAATATCTAATCTCTTAAATCAAGTTCAAATGAAAGAAATGGAACTTTCAAACATTTTATCTGCTATTGATAAGTTGGTTATAAGAGCTCTCTACACAGCAGATGGCTCTTTCATAGAAGCAAATAGAGCTCATCAAGAGCTTTTTAGCTATGATATTGAGGAGATGAAAGGTAAGAATATTTTGGAATTTGTTCCAGAAAATGAAAAAGAAGAATTTATAAAAAACTGGGAAAAAGTTGTTAAGAACGGTGAACATGTCCAGGTTCTTGTGTACAGGAAAAATTTAAAAACTGGTGAAGATATTTGGCTTATAAATCAATATGCTCCTATTACCGATGAGAACGGAAAAGTTGTTCAGGTTATTTATTTAGGAATGGATATTACTAAGTATAAGCGAGTAGAAGAGTATTTAACCGCGATCTTGACAGGAACCGACGAGATGTTATTACGCGCGGAGTATGATTCAGAGGGGCGTTTTATAACGGCGAATAGGCGACATGTAGAGACATTTGGATATGATTTGGATCAGATGCGAGGTAAGAGCATATTAGAGTTTATACAACCCGAAGAAAGAGAATTTTTTGAGAAGGAAATCTTTGGGCGAGTATGGAAGCAAGGCGAGAAGTATCAGCGGGAGGTATTGCGACGTCATAGTAAGACAGGCGAGGATATATGGCTATTAAATCAATACGTACCGATTAAGGATAAATATGGTAAACTTGACAGGGTATTATACTTAGCAATAGATATAACAGAGCAAAAGAGGGTAGAGGAGCATTTAGAGGCGTTATTGACAGGTGCCGACGAGATGTTATTACGCGCGGAGTATGATTCAGAGGGTCGTTTTATAACGGCGAATAGGCGACATGTAGAGACATTTGGATATGATTTGGATCAGATGCGAGGTAAGAGCATATTAGAGTTTATACAACCCGAAGAAAGAGAATTTTTTGAGAAGGAAATCTTTGGGCGAGTATGGAAGCAAGGCGAGAAGTATCAGCGGGAGGTATTGCGACGTCATAGTAAGACAGGCGAGGATATATGGCTATTAAATCAATATGTACCGATTAAGGATAAATATGGTAAACTTGACAGGGTATTATACTTAGCAACAGATATAACGGAGCAAAAGAAGGCGGAGGAATACTTGCAAGCAGTATTAACAGGAACGGACGAGATGTTATTACGCGCGGAGTATGATTCAGAGGGTCGTTTTATAACGGCGAATAGGCGACATGTAGAGACATTTGGATATGATTTGGATCAGATGCGAGGTAAGAGCATATTAGAGTTTATACAAC
>CAZWVR010000082.1:0-10996 GCA_964637235.1 uncultured Bacteroidales bacterium
TAAAAGAATTTGGGCGCATTATAATCTTCAAACAATTCATTTTTGTCGTTTACCTCCTCAAATTTCACAGGTTTACCGTATTGCCGGGCAATTTCCTGTTCCAGCTCTTTGAGTATTTTAGCGTGTTGCGGGTTCAGAGGCATAGCTATCAGATTAAATTTTGCGTAAAGATATAAAAAATGAGGAAAATTATTTTGTTCTTTATATGATTTTTTAAAGGAATTTAGTATATGTTGGAATAAATTATTTTCAATATTTAGAAAAATTTATCACTTTTACTGCAAAAAAATGGCAGTTATAATTTCCATATCAGGTATAAGAGGGACAATAGGCGGTCAATATGGCAATAATTTAACACCAATAGATATAGTAAAATATACCACAGCCTATACAATGTTGATCAAAGAAAAAATAGAAGGATCAAGGAGAGCTAAAATAGTAGTAGGACGAGATGCACGACTTTCAGGAAATATGATAAAAAATATAGTTATAGGCACATTAATTTCGCTTGGGGTAGATGTAATAGATATAGATTTATCACCTACGCCGACAGTAGAGTTAGCCGTAGAGCATTTAAAAGCGGATGGAGGCATAATAATAACAGCAAGCCATAATCCGATAGAGTGGAATGCATTAAAATTATTGAATTCTGATGGAAATTTTATTTCGGAGGAGGAATCAGAAAAAGTGTCGTTGTATTATAAAAATACAGAAAAAATAGTCTATTCAGATGTATTTAATTTAGGTAAAATTGAAAAAGAAAATTTTATAAAGCAACATATTCATCTTATTCGCAATTTAGATTTGGTAAATGTTAGTGCAATAGAAAAAGCGAATTTTAAGGTAGCCATAGATTGTATAAACTCAGTAGGATCCATAGCCATACCGTTGTTATTGAAGGAGTTGGGCGTACGAGAAGTTTATACCGTAAACTGTGTAGCAAATGGGATATTTGCGCATAATCCGGAGCCATTACCAGAGCATTTAAGACAATTATCAGATTTAGTAAAGAATGCAGGAGCTGATGTAGGTTTTGCAGTAGATCCCGATGTGGATAGATTAGCAATAGTAAATGAGGATGGTAGCTTTTTTGGGGAGGAATATACGGTTGTAGCTATTGCAGATTACGTTCTTTCGCATAGGAAAGGAGCCACAGTGTCTAATCTTTCGTCAAGTATGGCACTAAAAGAGCTTACAGAAAAAAAATATGGGCAAAGTTATTATGCCGCGAAAGTAGGAGAGGTAAATGTTGTTAAGATGATGAAATCAGTTCATGCAGTAATAGGAGGAGAAGGCAATGGGGGAGTCATTTATCCTAAGCTTCATTATGGTCGCGATGCCTTGGTAGGGATAGCATTATTTTTGTCTTTTTTAGCAGAAAAGCAGATGAAACCCTCAGAACTTAGAAAATTATATCCAAATTATGTTATGATAAAAGATAAACGCAAAATTGAAAATGTAAATATAGATGAAGTTTTTGCAAAATTGAAAGATGTATATAAAGAGACAGATACAACGGAAGGATTAAAGATTTTTTTTGATAGAGGTTGGGTTCATATACGCAAATCTAATACAGAGCCAATAATACGAATTTATTCAGAAGCTGAAAATTATGAAAAAGCACAGCACCTGATAGATGAAGTATTAAATTATGCAGGTTTATGAAGAGGAATATCTACATATTAGCGTTTATTGCAATATTGTTATTTGGTTGTAATAATAAAGAAATAAGTTATCCACCGGAACCGCAAATTGATTTTACAAAGATGTATGTGATAGATTCAGTTGATGCTTTGGGCAATAAAATTAAAATATACGATATTTTTTTCAACATTATTGATGGAGATTATGATTTTGGATTAAAAGATAGCGATACTACTGGTATTTTTTCTCATGATAGCACCTATTATAATAATTTGTTTATCACTTATTATGTATATAGCAATGGGGGATGGAGGATTTTGGATGTTCCGAGCAGTAATTATCGGATACCTTATGTGCCACCGCAGGGGTTGAATAAATATTTTAAAGCCGAAATAGATGTTAAAATAGCTTTACAAATAGGTTTTCTGAGCGTAGATTCTTTGAAGTTTAAATTTTATGTAGTTGATAAAGCGTTGCATAAAAGCAATGAACAGGAGACGCCCGCAGTATCCTTAGATTTTAGTGGTATAATAGTGGATACAGTGAATATTATAAGTCCGTAATGTTTATTCTAAGAGAATATTTTTATTTGCTTCTCCGGGTTTAGGAGGATTATAAAGTTGATTTGCATAAGCAAAAATAGCAGGTGTGCCGCCTGTATGTATAAAAAGGATATTTGCCTTATTTTTAAAGAAGTTATTTTTAGTTAAATCAATTAAAGCCCAGAAAGCTCTTGCGGTATAGACAGGATCTAAAAAAATTGCTTCTTTTTTTGCGAGTTCGGCTATTGTCTTTTTTTCGTCATTAGTAAGTATTCCATATCCGGGTTCATTGTATTTTTCTATAAGGATTATGTCTTGTTCGCGGAAAGTATAATCTATGGAGTGTTTTTCTATAAAATAGTGCAATATTGTGTTAATGCTGTTTAATGTAGTTTTATCAGCGTAGGCATATTTAGCAATGTTTATACCGATAATTTGAGCTTTTAGGTTATGTAATTTTTTACCGATGATTAAACCGGCTTGTGTGCCTCCGGAAGATGAAGGGATTATAATATAGTCAAATTCTAATCCTAATTTTTTTTGTTGTTCGGCGATTTCCTCGGCAGCAGAGATATAGCCCCAAGCACCAATTTCATTTGATCCACCCACAGGAATAAAATAAGGCATTTTTCCGTGGCAATCTTTTAGAACACCAGTTATTTTTATAATTTCCTCATAGTAATTTTTGCTATCAATCCAATGGATATGGGCGCCCATTAGAGCGTCTAAAAGTAAATTTCCTTGATATTGAGTTTGTTCAGGTTTATATAAAGCGACGTGAACATCAAAGCCAAATTTAATACCAGCTGCAATAGTTTGTCTAACATGATTTGATTGAGGAGCCCCAACAGTAACCAGAGCCTTAGCTTCTTGTTCTATTGCATCAGCAATAAAATATTGTAGTTTTCTGATTTTGTTTCCCCCGAAGGCAATACCAGTTAGGTCATCTCTTTTGATAAAGATATTTTGGTTCAGTTCATTGCTAATTTTTTCGAGTTTATATATAGGAGTAGGGTAAAAGCCGAGATTTACTTTTGGTATGTTCATAGTATTTTTTTGCCAAAGTAAATAAATAAATTGTGTAAATGAAAGTTTTTTCGAGGAATTTATTTGTGCAATGGTTTATAGATAGTAGTATTGTTGTTAATTAGGGGAGGCTAAGGGGAGGCGCGAGAGGGATTGGAGCGGTATGAGGCGAAGGCAAAAAAATATGCTGCGGTTTGGCGGCGGAGGCTGAGCGAATAGCGAAGCCCCACGCACGCCAAATACGTAAAAAGTATTGCAAAATGTAATTAGTTAAGTATTAGCTTTCATATGAGAAAATAGTCTTATAAAAATATCCGCAGCTTTTTTTGCCGAGCCGAATACAAGCGGAAAGCCCGACCCGAGCGAAGCGAGGGGCTCGCCCTAAAAAACAAAATAAAATTCATATATTTGCATAAAAAAATGGAAAATCAAAAGCAGCAATTAGAAAATCTTGTAAATGCAGCTTGGGAGGATAGATCTTTGCTTAATGAAAAGCGCTACCGAGAAGCGATAGAAACTGTAATAGATTTGCTTGATAAAGGGAAGGTGCGAGTAGCAGAACCTCTTAATGGACAATGGGTTGTAAATCAGTGGGTTAAAAAAGCTGTAATACTTTATTTTCCGCTTCGGGGTATGGAGAAAGTAAGAGCCGGCGATTTAGAGTTTTACGATAAAATACCTTTGAAACATAATTATGAAACATTGGGGATTCGTGTAGTGCCGCATGCAGTAGCTCGTTACGGTTCCTACATAGCTCCCGGTGTTATTTTGATGCCTTCGTATGTAAATATAGGAGCTTATGTTGATAGCGGTACTATGGTCGATACATGGGCAACAGTGGGATCTTGCGCTCAGATAGGTAAAAATGTGCATTTGAGTGGAGGTGTAGGTATCGGCGGAGTCTTAGAGCCTGTGCAAGCAGCACCTGTGATTATAGAAGATGGCGCATTTATAGGTTCCAGAGCTATTGTGGTTGAAGGCGTAAGAGTGGGTAAAGAAGCCGTCTTAGGAGCAAATGTCGTCTTAACTGCTTCTACTAAAATTATTGATGTGACCGGAGAAAAACCTGTGGAATATCGCGGTTATGTTCCGGAAAGAGCAGTAGTAATTCCCGGAAGTAGATTGAAAACTTTTCCTGCCGGAGATTTCTATGTGCCAGTTGCACTTATTATCGGAAAACGTAAAAAATCCACTGATTTGAAAACTTCACTTAATGATGCATTGAGAACTTTTGATGTAAGTGTTTGAATTTTAGTGATAAATTAAAATTTTGAAAACTCATATTATTTCAATTTTTTTGCAAAGTCAGAAAATTTAATAAAATGAAAACTACAGAAAACAATAGAGAGGAAAACAAAACATTGAATTTTATAGAGGAAATTATTGAGCAAGATATTAGGGAAGGTAAAAATGGAGGGAGAGTTCATACCCGCTTCCCACCGGAGCCTAATGGTTATTTGCATATTGGACATGCAAAAGCTATTTTGCTTAGTTATGGCATAGCTCAAAAATATAATGGTAAATTTAATCTCCGTTTTGACGATACTAATCCTATCACAGAAGATACTCATTACGTAGAAGCTATCAAAAATGACGTAAAATGGTTAGGTGCAGACTGGGAAGATAGAGAATTCTATGCTTCCGATTACTTTGAACAATTATATCAGTGGGCAGTAGAAATGATTAAACGCGGATATGCTTATGTTTGTGAGCTTTCACCAGAAGAAGTTGCAAAATATCGCGGAACACCTACTGAACCCGGATATAGCCCTTATAGAGACCGACCAATTGAGGAAAGCCTCCGACTCTTTGAAAAAATGAGAAATTGCGAATTCCCAGAAAATTCTATGACCCTTAGAGCTAAAATTGATATGAGCTCTCCTAATATGCATATGCGAGACCCCATAATGTATAGAATTATCCATAAACCACATCACAGAACCGGCAATAAATGGTGCATATATCCTACATACGATTGGGCTCATGGGCAATCAGACTATATTGAAGGTATAACTCACTCCCTGTGTACACTTGAATTTGAAGTGCATAGACCTCTATACAATTGGTTTATTGATCGGATAAAAGAAATAGATACATCTAAACCCTCAGACTACCGTCCCAGACAGATTGAATTCGCAAGGTTAAATATGAGCTATACTGTAATGAGTAAAAGAAAACTTACTCTCTTAGTGCAGGAAGGTTATGTTTCAGGCTGGGATGACCCAAGAATGCCTACTATCGCAGGTTTGAGAAGGAGAGGATATACCCCCGAGGCAATAAAAATTTTTGTTGAAAAAGTAGGAATAACTAAACGAGAACAAGTTATTGATATTAGCCTCCTTGAATATGCTGCCAGAGAAGATCTTAATAAAAAAGCTTTTAGAATAATGGGCGTTATAGACCCTCTTAAAGTCACTATTGTAAATTATCCAGAAGGAAAAACCGAAGAATTGGAAGCAGTGAATAATCCCGAAGATCCTTCTGCTGGTACCCGTAAAGTGCCTTTTTCTCGCCATATTTATATAGAAAAAAGCGACTTTATGGAAAATCCTCCTAAAAAATTCTACCGTCTTGCCCCAGGGCGAGAAGTTAGACTAAGATATGCCTATTTTATTAAATGTGTAGGCGTTAAAAAAGATGAAAACGGCAATATTACAGAAATCTTAGCTGAATATGATCCACAGACCAAAGGAGGAAATGCACCAGACGGCAGAAAAGTAAAAGCAACATTGCATTGGGTATCTATTCCTACTGCCCAAAAAGTTGAGGTTAGACTATATGACCGCCTTTTTAATATCCCAGATCCTAATGACTTGCCAGAAGGTAAAGTATTTACTGATTTCTTAAATCCAAATTCATTGCAAATAAAAACAGCTTACGTGGAACCCTTTATAACTAATTTTAAACCTCTGGATAATATCCAATTTGAAAGAATTGCATATTTTACTGTTGACCCAGACTCAACCCCTGAAAAAATTATCCTTAATAGAACTGTTTCTCTAAAAGATACTTGGGCTAAATTAAAAAATAAAAACTCTTAAAAATGAAAAAACTTTATTTGCTAATTCTCTTTATCATTCCATTGTCCATTCATGCACAAAATAAAATTGAAGGAAAGATATTGAATGGAAACGCTCAGGAAGTTTTCCTTATTGATGGAGTGCAAAATAAAATTCTCAAACATACAGAAATTAAAAATGGAAAGTTTGAGTTTAATATAAACGTTCAAGAAGCTAATTTATACATTCTCAAATTTGATCAGTACCATACAATGTGGCTCGTTTTAAATCCCGAAGATAAAGACGTAAAACTTACTTACGATTTTATGGGCTATAAAAATACTACTGTTCAAGGCTCAAAATGTACACAAGTATATTTAAAGGCAATGCAGCAAATAGAAACTAAAACCACTACCGAGGAGAAAGTAGATGTTCTGGATAAGTCTATAAATGACAATCCCGGGTGTTTGACAAGTGTACTATTTGCTTTGAATATAATTGATTTTCCGGGGCATGATAAAACACATCAAAAACTTATCTCTTCTTTAAGTAATATGAAAGATAATCCCATCGTAAAGCAATATATTGCTACTTATGAAAATATGAAAAAAACTGCTATTGGCGTTCAAGCTCCGGAAATAGCTTTGCCCGATACTAATGGAAATATCGTAAAACTCTCCTCATTAAGAGGTAAATACGTACTTGTCGATTTCTGGGCTTCTTGGTGCCGACCATGTAGAATAGAAAGCCCTAACTTAGTAGCTGCATATAAAAAATACCACGATAAGGGATTTACAGTTTTTAGCGTATCTCTGGATATGCAAAGACAAAGTTGGCTTAAAGCTATTCATAAAGACGGCTTAGGGGCTTGGACCCACGTCAGTGATTTAAAAGGATGGAACTCTGTCGCAGCTCATCAATACGGCGTAAATGCTATTCCTTCTAATTTCCTTTTGGATCCTTCAGGAAAAATTATTGCTAAAAATTTAAGAGGTAAAAGACTTGAACAAAAACTATCGGAAATTTTCAATAAAAAATAATTTCTTGCAATAAAAAAATTTTTTTTGTAATATTGCAAACCGTTTAAAAGTAATATTTGATATTGTTAATTATTTAAAAATCAGAGTGATGGAAAATTTAATAAAATTAGCGGAAGCGGAATTTCAAAATAATGCACAAAAGAAATTTCCCCAATTCGGCGCGGGAGATACTATCACCGTTTACTATAAAATAAAAGAGGGAAATAAAGAAAGAATTCAGGCTTTTAAAGGTGTTGTTATTCAACGTAAAGGAAAAGGTATAACCGAAACTTTTACTGTAAGAAAAAATAGAGAAGATGGCATAGGAGTAGAAAGAATATTCCCTATAAACTCTCCTTTTATAGAAAAAATTGAGGTTAATAAGTATGGTAAAGTTCGCCGTGCCAGAATATACTATTTCCGCAAATTGCGTGGTAAAAAAGCTAAAATTAAAGAACGTCGCGTATATTAAAATTTTGTCTTATGAGTAAAAAAACTAATAAGAAACAACCCCAAACTGAACCAGTTGAAACTATTCAAGAGAGCTTGACAAAAACCGAGGAATTTATCATAAAAAACCAGAAAAAACTTCTTTATACTATTGTGGGAATTATTGTTGTTATTTTATTGATTGTTGGATATAATAAATTGATAGTCAAGCCAAAAGAACAGAAAGCTGCTTCTGAAATGTTCATAGCAGAACGTAATTTTGAAAGAGACTCTTTTAATTTAGCTCTTAATGGCGCAGAAGGATACCCAGGCTTTCTACAAATAATTGAGGATTACAAAGGTACCAAAGCTGCTAACCTTGCATACTTTTATGCGGGTGTTAGTTATATGTATCTTAATGATTACGATAATGCCATTAAATATCTGAAAAATTTTAAAACAGAAGACCCAATATTAGCTACCGAAAAATACGGCGCAATAGGTGATGCTTATGTGCAAAAAGATAATTATCAAGAAGCTATAAAATTTTATAAAAAAGCAGTAGCAGATGATTATTCCAATGATCTGACTACCCCTTTATTCCTTAAAAAACTTGGTCTGGTATACGAAAAACTCGGAGATTATTCACAAGCTCTTAAACAGTATCAGAAAATATATCAAGAATATCCGAAATCTTCGGAAGCCAGAACCATTGAAAAATATATTGAACGCGCAAAATTAAACTTAAAATAATCGGATATGTATCTGACAAAAGAAAAAAAACAAGAGATTTTCGCCAAGTATGGTAAGTCCGAAAAAGACACCGGTTCACCAGAGAGCCAAATTGCTTTATTTACATACCGTATTAACCATCTGAATGAACATCTGAGAAAACACAAGAAAGATTTTAGTACCCAAAGAGCCCTTCTAAAACTCGTCGGTAAAAGACGTAGATTGCTTAGGTACCTAAAAGAAAAGGATATTAACCGCTATCGTGCGATTTTAAAGGCTCTCGGTCTGAGACGATAATCACCATTTTACCAAGGGACTGTGTCAATACGGTATAGTTTGAGACAGTCCCTTAATTTTTTTCTAACCCAAAAAATATACAAAAATGAATATTCCTGAACCTACAAAAGTTAAAATAGTTCTGGACGAAAAAAGAGATCCAATATATATTGAAACCGGCATACTCGCTAAACAGGCAGATGGAGCTGTGATAGTCAGGCAAGGAAGGACTATGCTACTGGCAACAGTAGTTTCAGCAAAAGAGCCTAAAAAAGACGTTGATTTTATGCCTCTTTCTGTGGAGTATCAAGAAAAATTCGCTTCCTTTGGACGCTTCCCAGGAGGTTTTCATAAACGTGAAGGAAAACCATCTGATTATGAAATACTTATAGCTCGACTTGTTGATAGGGCACTTAGACCCCTTTTCCCAAAGGATTATCACGCAGAAACATTCGTAACAGTACAATTAATTTCCGCAGATAAAAGTATAATGCCAGATTCCCTCGCTGGGTTAGCTGCCTCTGCTGCTATAACTATTTCCGATGTCCCCTTTGATGGTCCTATGTCAGAAGTAAGAGTTGCAAGAGTAGATGGTGAGTTTATTATAAATCCATCCTTTGAACAGACCGAAAAAGCTGATATAGACATTATGATAGGTGGCACAAAAGAACATATAATTATGGTTGAGGGCGAAATGAATGAAGTTTCCGAAGCAGAAATGATTGAAGCTCTTAAAATAGGCCATGAAGCAATAAAAAAACAATGTGAAGCACAAGAAGAACTCGCTCGTCTTATCGGTAAACCTAAACGTGAATATCCCCCAGATCCAGAAGATCCAGAAATAGAAAAAATCGTAATCGAAAAAACTAGTGATAAAATTTATGAAATAGCAAAAGCCGGTATTACAGATAAACATAAACGAAAAGAAGAATTCAACAAAATAAAAGAAAAATTGATAGAAGAAATGCAGTTAGACGAGGACGAGAGCGAAAAAATTGCTCTTGTAGAAAAATATTTCCACGATAATCTTAGACGTATAATGCGAAAAATGGTGCTTGAAGAAGGTATTAGAATTGACGGCAGAAAAACAAATGAAATAAGACCTATATGGTGTACTGTTGATTATCTACCAGCAGCACACGGTTCAGCTATTTTTACACGTGGAGAAACTCAATCTTTGACAACAGTCACACTCGGCTCAAAATTAGATGAGCAAATTATAGATGAAGTGCTTTTACAAAGTAGCGAGAGATTTATTCTACATTATAATTTTCCACCATTTTCTACGAAAGATCCGAAACCACATCGCGGAGTAAGTAGAAGAGAAATAGGACACGGACACCTTGCATTACGTGCTTTAAAAAGAATGATACCTTCCGAAGATGAATGCCCATATACCATTCGGGTTGTTTCTGATATTCTCGAATCTAACGGCTCTTCCTCTATGGCTACTGTTTGTGCCGGGACATTGGCATTGATGGACGCTGGTATTAAAATCAAAAAACCTGTATCCGGTATTGCAATGGGTTTAATTACTGATGAAGAAACCGGTAAATGGGCTGTACTCTCAGATATCCTCGGTGATGAGGATCACCTGGGAGATATGGACTTTAAAGTCACAGGAACTAAGGACGGTATCACTGCATGCCAAATGGATATAAAAATTAAAGGCTTGTCTTATGAAATTTTAGAAAAAGCTTTGCAACAAGCAAAAGAAGGGCGCCTCTTTATTCTTGAAAAAATGCTTGAAGTTATAGATAAACCTCGTGAACACTTTAAACCACATGCTCCTAAAATAGCTCGTTTCAGGATTGCTGCTGAAATGATTGGTCCACTAATCGGTCCTGGCGGTAAAATTATCCAAAAAATACAAGAAGATACCGATACAACAATAGTAATTGAACCCGATGGCGACGAAGGTATTGTCACAGTCACTGCTACTACTGAGGAAGGCATGCAAGAAGCTATCCGTAAAATTAAAAATATAACAGCAGTACCGGAAGTTGGCAGAATATACGACGGAGAAGTCAAGGCTGTTGTAGATTATGGTGCTTTTGTAGAGATATTCCCAGGACGTCAAGGTCTCCTACATATATCTGAAATATCTGACGCTTATATTGCGGATATTAGAGCAGTTATCCATGTAGGAGATAAAATTAAAGTAAAAGTTATTGAATACGATAAAGATACCGGCAATTTTAAACTTTCTGCCAAAGGTATACAGAAATTTAATATACCTTCTGCTAAACGCCCATCCGGACATCACCATTCAGACCATCATAGTAGACACGGGTCAACAGGGCGTCCAAGACCCCCTTATAAAAAAGGT
>CAZWVR010000083.1:0-10992 GCA_964637235.1 uncultured Bacteroidales bacterium
GTATCTCATCCAGCCTCAACATCTGAGCATACCCCAGAGCTGCAGAAAGCTCATCCATGCGGTAGTTGTAACCAAGTCTGACGTGCTCCAGCCACTTCGGATTATCTGAGCGTCCCTGATTTATCAAACTTCTCGCAAGTCTTGCAACATCGTCATCATTGGTAACAATCATGCCGCCTTCGCCTGTAGTAATTTGCTTGTTAGGATAAAAGGCAAAAACCCCACCAATTCCCATTGTGCCAACTTTAACCCATCTGCCCAGCTTCCTACTGTAATACTCCGCATTTATCGCCTCACATGCATCTTCGATGATGGCCAGATTGTATTTTTCTGAAAGTTCGAGCAAAGGATCCATATCAACAGGATGGCCGAAAATGTGGACAGGAAGGAGTGCCCGGAGCACAGCGCCTGTTTTTTTGTTTCTCAAGACCTCACCGTCAAAATCATAGTTGTTCTCAACAAGCTCATAAACTTTTTGAGAATCAATGTTCAAAGTCTTCGGATCAATGTCAACAAAAACGGGTCTTGCTCGCTCAAACAGGATCACATTGGCTGATGCTATAAAACTGAAGGGTGAGGTTATAACTTCATCCCCATCTCTGACACCTGCGGCTCTAATCAAAGTATGAAGTCCCGCAGTGCCGCTGGATACTGCAATAGCGTGTTTGACTCTGATTTTTTCAATAAACTGTTCCTCAAACAGTTTCGTCTTCTCACCCATACTGAGGTATGGAGTATCCAGAACCTCACATACGATTTTTTTCTCAAGCTCAGTAATATCCGGCCGCGATAGAGGTACTTTCATTTTTATTCCATCTCCTTCACCGTTTTCATTCTATACACAAATCTTTCAGATACAAATCCCAACATAAACAAAATCCCGTAAGAGATTATAACTGAAAATGTCCAGAGGATGAAATTGTAGGGTGTATTAAGTTTAAATGTTCCACCCCCCACGAAAACCCCAATTAATGCAATACCATACATAAACAGAACTGTCCCCCAGTATCTTCCTGTGGCTCGATGAAATTGATCATAGAGGTGACTTCTATCTCCCTCGAAAGGGTGCCTCTTGAGTCGCACCCTTCTCATGACGGCAATCGTTGAGTCGAGTATAAAAACACCAAGAAAAGCAAGTATTGTAGCAAACAAAGACCAAGAAAATTTAAATTTGAGAAGTTCAATGGAGATGTAAGCAAGGGTAAAACCTATGAAATAGCTTCCGGCGTCTCCAAGAAATATCTTTGCCGGATGGAAATTAAAAACGAGGAATGCGAGAATGGATACAGTGAATATTTCCATGAATCGTGGTACCCATGGATGGCCGATAGCGTTGCCTATATACCAGAATCCAGATGAAACTATAATAGTAACTCCTCCAAGAAGCCCATCCATACCATCCATCCAGTTAACCGAATTTATTGCACCCATGATAAGAAGCCATGAAAACACAATGGAAATTGGAGTAAAAACCGGAATTTTGACTCCTATTAAAACCAAAACTAACGAAAAAGATGCCTCGAGTAAAAACCTTGTCCTTGCTTTAATGTTCCAGATGTCATCCCATAAGCCAAGAAGAAGAAATATTGAGCTGAAGAGGATAAATTGTCCGCTTAAGTTGATTTGGTTTATTACACATCCAACGAAGACTGATAGCGCAATCGCCACGCCCCCCAGGTAAGGCACCGGTTTTCTGTGGATTTTGAGCTTTCCCGGATGATCGACAATTTTTAACTTAAGGGCAATTACCGTAAAAACTAATACACTCGTTATTCCTATCAAAAATTGCAGTACCAATAATCTCATCGATCTATTTGTTTTATGTAAATATTGGAAATTTCTCCATTATGTATTATAACCTCTCCTTTCTTTACAAATCCTAACCTTCTGTAAAACTTATTTGCAATCAGTTGAGCACCTACTATTACTTTGTATTGGAGAACCCCATTTTCAGCAAATTCATTTTCCAGACATTTAACTAATCTTTCACCAATCCCTTTCCCCCTGAAATTTTTGTCAACTGCTATGGATAAAAGCTCTGGTAAATTAAAGGATTTATTCGAACTCAGTTTTTTAGGAATTAAAAGACTTTCAAATGATTTTTTTATGAACGCCGGTGAAAAAATAACTTTTATAATGAACGGAATAAGGTTTAGAAAATTTTGTGTTATAAAATTTTTGTAAAGTCGCCCTGTGTTGGAAGTCCCACTGACGAAACCTATAACTTTTCCATCTATTTTAGCTACATAAACGATTTCCTTCTTTATCAAGAAGGAATATAAAATTTTTAAAAACGCTGTTGGCTGTTGACTTAGAAAACCCATGGATATCTCTCTTTTGTGTAAACATGCAATACGGAAACTATCTGATGGGTTTGCTTTTCCAAATTTTATTAATTTTCCTGACATTTAAGCTTTTATAGACAGATGGTCCAAAATTTTCATGTTAATTTTTCTAACATCAAACCTCTCTTCAGCCAATTTTCTACTCTCCTGCCCCATTTGGGAAATTAAATCAGGATTTAGTATAAATTTTTCCATCGCATTAACTAAAGCATCCACATCCTTAATAGGGATCAGAAATCCATTCCTCCCATCAATTACCGTATCACGACATCCTGGCGCATCGGTGGTAATCACCGGGCGGGCCATAGCCAATGCTTCCTGTGTACTACGGGGTACACCCTCACGATAAGAGGGCAAGACATAAACACTTGTCTCTGCTAAATAAGACTTTACATCATCAGTCCACTGAACCCACTCTAATATCCCTTCTTCCACCCATCTTTCAACTTCATGCTTTTTTATTGCACTCGGATTCGTATCAATTGGACCTATCAATAAAAATCTTGTTTTGGGATACTGTTTCTTTATTTTTTTTGCTGCCTCGACAAACTCATATATACCTTTCTCTTTGAGAAGTCTTGCGATTAGCGTAAAAGTGATAGGGCTATAATGAACTGGTGCAGGTTTCCATTCGTCAAGGTCAACTCCAGTGCCCCCAATAACAACTCCTTTCTCACTTTTTAAAATTCCAAGGCTTACGAGTAAATTTAAATCATCCTCATTTTGAAGCCAGACCTGATGGGCGACTCTAAATGCAATTTTCATCCATGTTGTCTGAATATATCTAACTAACCTTTTTTTAAGTGATAGGTTTTCATTAATGAAAGCATAACCAAGCCCTCCAAGCCAAGCTATTCGTAAGGGAACTTTAGCCAGCCATCCTGCAAAAGGACCATAAATAGCAGGCTTTGGATGATATCCGACAATGATATACGGCTTCTCATTCCTGAAAATTTTATACAATGAAAATATAGAGAAGACATCCTGAAAAGGGTTAACTCCATCTTTATTTAAGTAAAATTTCTCTGGTGTAGCCCCCAATTTATTCAGAATTGACATCTCTTTTTCAGAGAAATCCGGAGCCAGTGTAATTACCGTGCAACCAGAAAAAACAAGTTCTTTAATTAATGGTCCCCTAAATAATACAATAGACGGAGCAAATGGCCCAATAATTGCTATTTTCTTACACATTCTATAACTGTTGATAATCCCATTATCTAATGTACATGTTTTTTCAGATCGTTAAATAATAACTTAACTTCTCTAAAATAAGACTCGTATACATATTTACCAGATATCCGTTTTTTAAACTTTTGAAAAGATTCCCTTTTTAAAGGTATTCTCGGTATTGCATATAAGTCTATTTTCCGTCTACCATCGAGTATGCCATCCCTACCACCTACAGCAGATCTATACAAAGATCTAACTATATTTTTATGGTAAACAATTCCCCACGGATAGGAAAAATCAATCTGAGTTGTTTTTAACAAATTTTTCAAAATTTCATAAGATACTTTTAATTCCTTTACCACTCTTTTGACTGGAGTTACCCTCAGGTTAATGTGTGTATGAGTATGTGCTCCAAATGAGCAAATCTGTTCTTTACTTAATTCCTCTATTTCTTTGTAGGTTAGAAATTTCCTATTCGATACTTTACCAAAACTTAATCTGCCTGTTTCAATCGCTGAAGTGATCAAAAACACCTTGGAAGGGATGGAGAATTTTTTCAAAATTGGAAATGCATCCGTATAGAAATCTAAATAGCCGTCATCAAAAGTAAATACGGCAATATTTTCTTTTATGTTTTCGCTGTTCACAACACTTTTTATTAAATCGTCGTAAGAGACAATTTTGAAGTTATCACTGATAAATTTAACCTGTTCTTCAAACAAATTAGGAGGAATGTCAATCTTTAAATTTCCATTACTAACACTATGATATAAGAGTACAGTTATTACATTTTTTTTATTTTCTCCCATTTAAATCCTCTAAAATTTTAAAAAGTTTTTTAAAAAAAACTCTACTTGGTTTCCAGTATTGAAAAAAAAACCTTGCTTTGGTTACTGGAACTTTAAAAACACCCAAAACATTTTTAGGAATTATTAAATAGGTCCATTGAAAATTATTTTTAGTCCATTCTATTTTATATTTTGAGTCCCCTATCATAAAGTCCAATATCCTAAATTTTTCATTTATAAGGTATTGGATCAGATCGTAAATTAAGATTTTACCAATACTAATACTCACAGGAAACTTAACTCTTTTTACGGTATGTTGATACATATGTACACTTAAATTATCTTTATTTATAAGGCAATACGCGTATCCAAGAAGATTCTCTTTATTATGGATTACAGCTAAAAAACCTTCGTTATTCGATGCAAGATATGTCAATGCATCCGCATATTTTTGGAAACAATGTCTTTTTTTCCAACAGCTACTTGTAAATTCATCTTTCCATCTTTCATTAAAAAGATCATAAACTTTAGGAAGAAAGTATCCTAAATCATCTCTTTTTGTCAAAATATTAAATTCCACATCATGAAGAAATTGATTTAGCAATTTCTTTTCTCTTTTAATATTGTAAATAAACTTCTTTTTAAATCGTTTATTGAAAGTTTCAATGTCTGTGGGCAATTCTAAGAAATATGATTTTAAATACTTTACTAAAAAATTCTTCCTGAGGACCTGATCATTTACATCACTTTCCAAAATGATATTAGGTGATGGATTATAGATATTTTTAATATATAAAAACATCTGCTTTAAATGTCGAATTCTCTAATAACAGCTCTATACTTACCAGCACCATATATAGGAATGTGATTTACTAAGTCAATTTTAACATTCACATTACCAAGAACTTGTTTTGATTTTTTAATAATACTTTTTATATCTAACTCAGAAAAATTTGCTTCAGGCACAATTTTAAATACGAAGTCTTTTGGGGTTTTCTGTATTATTTGGGCACTTTTGATATTTTTCCCATATAAATGCTTAAAGATTAACTCTGTAGCTATACTGATATATCCCCTATCCGGAGTGTAAACTATGTCATTAATTCTTCCTAATATTTTGATAACATAAGGCATATCAACTCCACACTTACATTTTTTAAATGTTTTGATATCTTCAACCAAGAATGTATCTCCTATTCTGTACCGTATCAATGGAACCTTCCAATTTGCAAAACTTGTAACTACACCTTCTTTAGCTACGGTTTTTCTGTCGATAATGTTGTCTTCATCTTTTTTCTTAAGGTCTAAAAATTCTATAATTCCACTTTCAACGAACATATGCATTTTACCATATCTACACTGTGCAATGACAGGAGCTCCCTCTGAAGAAGCATATTGATCTATAACTTTTGTGTTAAACACTTCTTCTATTGTATCCCTATATATATCCAATAAAGTTTCTGCAGTGGTTATCACAGCATAAAGATCAAAGTTAAGTTTTAGTTTATTCCTTTTTATCAATTTTGCTAGTATATATATGGAACTGGGATAACCCTCTACTAAATTAGGACGAAATTTATTCAATTTTTCAACATAATATTGAATAGTTTTCTCATTTAAATGATAAGTGGACATAAATAATCTTCCATTTGCATAATCAGTAACCCAATATCTTTTCAAGTGTAAATCGTACTTACTTATAAAAAAATGGCCTGTAAATCTTGCAACCTTAAAGTTTTCAGGTAATCCAGCCCAATCATAAATTCTCCTCTGTAGGGCGAACCCAAATTGCCAAGATTTTTTATCAAAAGGTATTAACAAGGGAGACCCTGTAGTACCACTCGTTTTTGAATGCACAAATGTTTTTCTACATTTATTTGAAATCAAATCTAAGTTATTTCTCAAAAAATCTTTTTCAAGGATTGGAAAAGTCGATAATATATTAAAAGGGTTATCTTTCTTTATGTCTAAGATTGATATCCCCATTTTTTTAAATATTGCGTGGTAATACTCTGAACATTTAAATGCTTCAACAAAAAGCTTCCTTAGCATTTCTTTTTGATATTCAAAAAGCTTTTCTCTGTTCCATTTTTCACTCTCTCTTAAAAATTTTATCGACTCCTTATAATATTTACCGTACCTCTTACTTTTAGCTCTAATACCCCATATAGTAAATAATAAATCTTTAGCGAAACCTGGTGAGTATATTAACAATTTTTCCATTACTTACCCTCCTTAATCTTTCTTTGTGAAATTTATACGCAAGCTCAATAATTAAAAGTAATATCCAGAACTCCCTCTTCCGTAAATGATATGTATAAATCCAATTAACTATAAGTCCTAAAAACAACGGAAAAAGTTTCTTCAAAAAATCCCCATATACTGTTGATCGGGTTACCTTAATAAATCTTCGATTTATCAAAAACACTAAGAATATTAAATAAGCCCAGAAAGCAAATATTCCTCCTTCACCCAGTAATTTTAGAGGAGTACTATGAATCTCATATTTGCTTATTACATCAGAAAATCCACCCAATCCTGTACCAAAAAAAGGCCGCATTGTGAATTCATCGATTGCCATCTCCCAATTCCGCCTTAAAAATCCCCGCTTTTCATATTTGTCAGGATTTAATATTTCACCAAATCTGAGCTTCAATTTTCCACTAAACCACTTCTGCCATGGGAGAAAAATGGGTGTTCTGAAGGAAAAGTAAATAAGTAATAAACTAATAATAGATAATATACCTAATCTTAAGACTATCCTGTTGAAATTTTTCAGATTGAATATTAAAAGGAGGATCATTCCAACGATGAATCCAATATAAGAAGCTACTTTAACTGTTAATAATAAAAAAAAGGTTCCACTCACTATGGCGAATGAATGAAGTAATCGAGTTTTCTTATTAATTTTTTCCCATAGCTTTGAGAGTCTTAGGCCTATCAAAATAAATAAGAAAATAATGGCGAAAGCGCCTGCTTGACCGCAATTTCTAAATGTAGAGACGGCACAGGGGTAAAAAAGTGAATATTTTCTAATCACAGGGAGTCCGCTGAATTTTGCTATCATATCATATAGACCAACCAATGACACGATCATCAAAGCTGTTGATATGACAAAGAACAACATGTATAAGTTGTCCTCATTATTTTTGAATGTATTATATGAGGCTATAAACAAAATCACCAGATAGTAGTGAATTGCCAACTCAATCATGGTTTGTGTTTTATTTAATGAAAAAAATAATCCCAGGGTATAAAATAACAATACAAGAAAATAGACTTTTGCAATAGCAGGGATGGAAATTCGTTTGTTGAAGTTTGTAAAAGTAAAGATTATCAAATATGCTCCGCCGAAGATATCACTTATGGTTAATCGACCAAGGATTCCCACTCCAACTTTCCCAAAAGTGGAGGTAAATCCAGAAAGTAAAATAAAAATGAGGAATAATATCTTGTTGAATTTATCCATAGAAACTAAAGAATTGACATTATAATTTTTTCAAGCTGTTTAGTTTGGGCATGTCGACTAAATTTATCTAATTCAGGTTTCTTTAAAACCCAGCTCGTATTATAGATCTTTTTGGAGTTAAAAAAAATCTCTGAAAGTTTATAAGCATTTCTATTTATTGCTGTTTGGTCTCTTTTTAATTCAAAAATCTCCCCGATTTTCATCTCCTTTAATAAGCTCGACACCTCTGCAAACTGGGGAGTAAAAGCCAAAATATATCTTCCAGAAGCAATATATTCAAAAGTTTTCGTTGGGATACCTATAGAATGAGATAGGTCATCAGGAACGATTAACCATAGAAAATGACTTTTCTTCATCGTTTCCAGAGTTTTCTTCCGATCCAAAATCCCTAAATAAACTACATTTATGATGGGTTTTTTATCGAATCTTAATATATTTTTTAGCAGATTATAAGATAAATTACCAGCAATCAGAATATTTACTTTTTTACGCAATTGATTCTTATTAGCCAAAAAATTTAAGGCTTCAAGAAGTGGGAAAGGGTCCCTTTTCCCTTCATAAAACGAACCTGCGTAAAATATGTTAATTTCATTTTCAGGTGGAGTTAAATTACCCAATAGAGAGAATTCTGCATCATCGAAACCATTATATATTACAAAAAATTTTTTATTTAAATTGTAGATTTTTTGATAAAAGTGTTTCATCGACTCTGTTACAAAAATAACGGCATCTGCCCTTGTTATAGTCTCTTGCTCAATTAATTTTAAAATTTTTGATGAAAAATTACTCATCTCCGACATTTCGACGCCACTATATATAAGATCTCTAATATCAGCTATCCATTTTACTTTCCTTATAAACCTTTTAATGAACAACATTATCAGATGGTTTGTTAATAGTGGTGAGGAGGTTATTACTACATCAATGTTCTTAAAAAAATTATAACTCTCAAAGAATAGTGGAATAAAAAAGGGTATCCAAGAAATTCCCTTATCAGGAACCAGAAGTGACCTTCCAATTTTAATAATTTTTGATTTTATAGAAGAATTAGTTTTAGAGAGAGACAAATTATTATTTTGTCTAATCAGCTTATTTATACCTCGAGATAAATATTTTGTTCGTATCACTTTAATATTGTTTTCATTGTCAATAAGTGATAAATCACGAGAATATCCAAGAGAACTGTCTGAAATTATAGGTGTTATAACAAATGGTCTAAAGATATTTTTGTCAAGGTATTTAACCCAATAATATATGCGTAAAGCAGCAGGGGCCTGAGATGGAGGGAATGAGTATGATAAAAACAATACTTTAATTTTTTTGTCTCTCATAAGTTCTGTTGAGTTGAAGGTAAATGAGATATCCCAAAATCAAATAAATCAATGCCATACTTACACTGTAAACAATTAAACTTTTCAAAAAAGAACCTTTTAAAATTAAGAAAACCAATATTACTGTGAAAATCCTAAAAATATTCCAAAACAACTGGTATTCCTGCTTGTTATATATATAAAAGGTCTGTGATAGAGGAGAAAAAACAAAACGAGTTATATACATTGGAATGAGTATCAATATGATATAAATTGACATTAACCATTTTTTTCCGATCACAAAAAACACCAAAACGGAAGACAAAAGTGCAGCAATGATTGTTATTAAAATACCTACTACTAATAAGGCTTTTACATTCCTTAAAAAATAATTTTTAATTCCCTTGATGTCCCCCTTTTCCCTATTCATAAATGATACTTCACCAAAATAAACCTGAGCAACGCCTTGACCAATGATAGATAGTGGAATCCCCATTATCCTTTGTGCCATAAAAAAAAACCCGTCAATTGAGGACCAAATATCATGTTTACCATCAGGATAACAATGTTAGTACCAAGACTATTAATCAAATTTGAGGTAGAGACAATCAATGGAAATTTGTAATATTTTTTTAACAGAATGAACACATCTACCTTCTTAAAATTCAAATAAAGAAAGGCTAAGTTAGCCATTAATAAAATTCCAATAAATCTTCCAGCTATCACACCAATCATTAAACCTCTAACATTAAAACCAATTAAACCGGAAATCAACTGAATAAGTCCCATAAAAAGGGATACAACAATTCCGACTAAACCAATAATTTTAAATTTTTTTTCTCTTATCGCAATATTATTATAAATACCAAAAAGAGCCATAATGATAACATTTAATAGCAGTAAATGGATATAACTTTTAACAGCAATATATTTAGATAAATCTTTATTATAAAAAGATATCTTCCCTAAAAATGGAGAAAAAGTGCCAAATATGACATAAATAATTGCTGTTATAATAAAAGTGGAAATTATTCCGAGTATGATGATTCCGCCAACTTCTTCCGGTTCCTTTGGAATTGGCAGTGCTTGGTCGAATCCAAGAACAACCATTGAAGAGAGAATTGCGCTTAGTGATAGAAATACACCCAATATCCCAAAATCAGATGGACTATAGATCTTAGCAATCATAAAGGTAAATAAGATATAAATGATTCTTCCCAATAGAATTCCGCCTATGATGATGCTTGTATCTCTATTTATAACCGCACTTCCAGTCTTGGTGAATCTTTCCAAAATTCTATTCATATGCTAAATCTCATCGTTCAACTTAGATACAGTATCAAATTCTGAGATACTCCATTTTAATGTACTTATTATACCTTGTGAGAACTTTACTTTAGGAGTCCATCTTAATTTACTCTTGGCTTTTTCTATATCTGCCCAGCTGGATTTTAAATCGACTTTCTGAAATTCTCCATAGACCACTTTTGCCTTTTTGCCTGTGTAATCCTCAATCATTGAAATAATCTCGTTAAGAGATACGGGGTTGCGGCCGCCACCTAAATTTATTATCTCGTAGCCGAGTGGCTTTAGGGCTTTTAATGTGCCTTCGGCGATGTCGTCAACATAGGTGAAATCACGACTCTGGGTGCCATCTCCGTAAATCTGAACAGGTTTATTCTCAAGAATCCACTTGATAAACCTGAAAATACTCATGTCAGGTCGTCCGGCGGGGCCGTAAACGGTGAAATACCTCAAGACAGTTACATCTATGCCGTAGAGATAATGATATGTGTAACTCAAAACTTCGGCCGCCTTCTTTGAAGCTGCATAAGGTGAAATGGGTTCATTAACTGGCATGTCCTCTCTGAATGGCATGGGCTGGCCTGCGTAGAGCGAGGATGTTGAGG
>CAZWVR010000084.1:0-10330 GCA_964637235.1 uncultured Bacteroidales bacterium
TGATATATAAAAAACTTAAAGGTCTATAAATAAATATCCCCAGCATAAAAAGCACCCATTCTCCCGCAATTAAATCAGATTAAAAACTATTGCTTAATTAAAAAATTAGAAAACTAACCACTTAGCTAAATACGAAAATTTGCTAAAAAATAATATATTTGCACAAAAAAATGGCATTAAGAACTGGCATAATAGGACTGGCAAATAGTGGAAAAACTACTATATTCAATTGCTTTTCAGATACCAAAGCTCAGGTCTCTGATTTTAGCTTCACAAGCAGAACATCAAACATAGGTATGGCTTACGTCCCTGATGAACGCCTCTATAAACTTGCTCAATTACAACCAACAGAAAAAATTGTCCATACTACAATACAATTCATTGACATACCCGGATTAGTAAAAGGCGCAAGTAAAGGTCAAGGCTTAGGTAATAGCTTCCTATCAGATGTCAGAAATGCAGACGCCCTCATACACGTAATAAGATGTTTCGACGACCCTAATCTCCCCCATATTGAAGGCTCCGTAGATCCTATTAGAGATATCGAAACTTTAAATCTGGAACTACAAATCAAAGATTTAGAAAGTATAGAAAAAAAGCTGCAAAAACTGGATAAAAAAGCTAAATCCGGCGACAAAGAAGCAAAAAAAGCTATTGAAATACTTAAAATCTACAAAGAACACTTAGAAAATTTCCAAAATGCAAGAACTGCCCCGGTAAAAGACGAAGACAAAAAATACGTAAAAGACTTATTTCTGCTTACAGACAAAAGAATGCTTTACGTTTGTAATGTTGACGACGCCTCGGCAGCAAAAGGCAATAAATACTCCGAAGCCGTTGAAAAATACGTCCAAGAAAACGATCCAAATGCCAAAGTGCTCATAATCGCTGCTAAATTAGAAGCAGAAATCGCAGAACTGGAGCCAGAAGATAGAAAAATTTTCCTCGAAGATGCCGGCTTAAAAGAACCGGGAATAAATAAACTAATACGTGCCGCATACGACTTATTAGGATTACAAACATTCTTTACAGTAGGACCAAAAGAAATACGTGCTTGGACAGTCAGAAAAGGTGCTACTGCACCAGAAGCAGCAGGTGTAATTCATAGCGATCTAAAACGGGGTTTTATCCGGGCAGAAGTAATTCACTATGACGATTTTATAAAATACGGTTCAGAACAAGCTTGCAGAGAAGCCGGTAAATTATATATTGAAGGAAAAGATTATGTCGTACAAGAAGGTGATATCTTACATATAAGATTTAATGTCTAACAAAAAATGCAAATTATTTCTTTAAAATTCAATACCAATAAACACATACTTTCAAAATTGTAAGCTTTTATTTACTTTTGCTGTTAGTTCTATCTTAAAAAAAATGACAAAACAAAAACAAAATACCGAAACAGATAAAAAATTGAAATTCAGTAAATTAAAACAAATATTTACAAACGAAAAATCCAAAATACTTTTCGGTTTATTTCTCTTAATGTTCACAATTTATCTATTTGCCGCATTTATTGCTTTTTTGTTTACTTGGAAAGAAGATGTCAGTGCTTTTCAGCTCGGATTACCCGACTTTTTTAGCAAAGATACTATCATAGCAAACCCAATGGGCAAAATTGGAGCATATTTAGCTAAACTCTTTATATATAAATGGTTCGGTTTGGCAGCATTTGGCTTCCTTCTTATTTTTCCACTATGGGGATTAAAACTCCTAAAAGTAAAAATTACAAAATTCTCCTTTATAATAACACGTACACTGATTGCTATAATCTGGCTTTCTATATTTTTGGCTTTTATATTTGGCAATAGCTATTTTAATATGGGTGGAGCTTATGGATATGTATTAGCCAGATGGCTTACTTCATTATTCGGTAAATTTGGCACAATTTTCTTACTCATTATCAGTGCATTAGCATTTATGTTTTTTACATTTGAAAAAACTTTTATTTGGTCAAAACAATTTATAAATGCACTAATAAAAAGCAACAACTTCCGAGAAGCCATCAAATTAGCTTCTTTAAAACATAATAACACAGAAGAACCCGAAAACACTATTACTACCCAAGAGGAAATAGAACAAGAAGAAAAAATCTTAACAATCGAAGACATCATAAAAGACGATAACATAGAAAATAAACCAAACTCCTCAACAGTAGAGAAAAAAAATATTATCATCAGCGACGATGAAGTCCAAATGGAAGTGGAATACAAAGAAGAAGAGGAACTACCGCAAGATGGTTTTCTCATTACTACAACAGAAAACATAGAAGGTGATAAAGAACAACTTGAAGATTACGACCCGACAAAACAATTATCACATTTTAAACTCCCTCCATTAAGTCTATTAAAAAATCACGAAAAAGACAATGTAAAAGTCACTAATGCAGAATTATTAGAAAATAAACGCACAATTGTCAATACTTTAAGAAACTACAAAATAGAAGTAAAAAAAATAAAAGCCACAGTAGGACCTACCGTTACATTATACGAAATAATTCCGGCACCAGGCGTTAGAATATCTAAAATAAAAAATCTGGAAGCAGATATAGCGCTAAGCCTCAAAGCTCTCGGAATACGAATAATAGCTCCCATACCCGGAAGGGGAACTATCGGAATAGAAGTACCAAACAAAAATCCCGGAATTGTATCTGTTAAATCTGTTCTTACTACAAAAGCTTTTCAAGAAAGTAAATACGAGCTCCCCATAGCTCTGGGTAAAGATATCTCAAACGAAGTCTTTATCTTTGATTTAACTAAAATGCCACACCTCCTAATAGCAGGTGCAACAGGTCAAGGTAAATCTGTCGGTATAAACGTAATACTAACTTCATTATTATATCGGAAACACCCAGCCCATCTAAAATTTGTACTTATTGACCCTAAAAAGGTGGAATTATCATTATACTCCCGACTGGAAAATCATTACTTAGCACACCTTCCCACATACGACAAACCTATTATCACTGACATAAAAAAAGCTGTCGAAGTATTAAACTCCCTAACAATAGAAATGGATGAACGATATAAACTCCTTGAAGAAGCCAAAGTCAGAAATATAAAAGAATATAACAAAAAATTCATCCAACGTAAGCTTTCTCCTAAAAAAGGACACCATTATCTGCCTTACATCGTAGTAGTAATAGATGAATTTGCTGATTTGATAATGACTGCTGGCAAAGAAGTTGAAATGCCTTTGGCAAGATTAGCTCAATTAGCACGCGCTATTGGTATTCACCTAATAGTAGCAACTCAACGTCCGTCAACAAATATTATAACTGGCGTAATTAAAGCCAACTTCCCTGCTCGTATAGCTTTCAGAGTAAGTTCAATGGTTGACTCACGAACTATATTAGATAGCCCAGGAGCTAATCAACTAATAGGACGAGGTGATATGCTTCTATCAATGGGAGGAACAGATTTAATACGACTACAATGCGCCTACATAGACAGTGAAGAGATTGAAGCTATTACGGAATTCATTGCTCAGCAACCAGGATTTCCACAACCTTTTATGCTTCCAGAACCGCAGCTTGAAGAAGAAGGAGCAAATAAAGCAATAGATATCCAAAATAGAGATCCTCTATTTGAAGAAGCCGCCAGACTTGTCGTAAATGCACAACAAGGCTCTACATCTCTTATTCAACGAAAATTATCTATCGGATTTAACCGTGCTGGACGGATTATGGATCAGCTGGAAGCTGCTGGAATAGTAGGTCCCTCACAAGGCAGTAAACCCAGAGAAGTTTACTATCACGATATTATATCCTTGGAGGAATATTTAAATTCTTTAAAAAATATGTAAATTAACGGGGTTGCCTAAACATAACTTTTAGACAACCCCAAAAAATTTTATTTACAATCGTCAAGAAAACTTTTAGCCTCATCAACACCAAGCTCCACTGCTTTGTTCCAGTCTTGACAAGCTCCTTTAAAATCTTTCATCAATTCCTTAGCAATACCCCTATTTGCATAAGCATGACCATATTTCGGATCTAATTTTATAGCTTCATCATAGGCTTTAACTGCTTCTGCATATTTTTTTAATTTAAAAAGAGCTGTACCTAAATTATTATAAGCCTCTGCATATTTAGGATTTAGCTTAATAGCCTGCTCGAAATCCTCCTTAGCACCTTCATAATCGCCGTTAAGATATTTAGCCCTTCCACGATTATTCCATGCAATATAATAGGAAGAATCTATTTTTATTGCTTCTGTATAATCGTTAATAGCACCTTGATAATCATTTAAATAATCACGTTTTAAACTTCCACGATTATTATAAATAAAAGCATGAGTATGATTATCATAATTAGCTGCTTTATCGTAATCTGCTAATGCTTCTTTATATTTCTTTAAAATTCTACGAGTACTTCCTCGGTCATTGTATGCATATACATAATCAGGACGTTTTTCTATTGCTACTGAATAAGCTTCCTCTGCTTCCGGATAACGTTTAAGTTCAAACAATGCCACTCCTTTATAGTAATAAACATTAGGATTTGAATAACCTAACTTAATAGCAGCATTAAAGTCTTGAATCGCATTTTCGTAGTCTTTTAAGTTTAAACGTGCATAACCACGGCTAAAATAAGCTTTCTCCATAGAAGAATTGATATCCAATGCTTTTGAGAAATCATCAATAGCTCCATTTAAATCTCCCATAGACATTCTGACGCTTCCCCTATTAAAATAAGCTTTTGCAAATTTAGGCTTTAATTTTATTGCTTCGCTAAAATAAATTATTGCAGAATCTTTATCTCCCTGATTAAACTTATTCAAACCTTTATTATAAGCAATTTCAGCCTCTTGTCCTTCCGCAATAACTTCATTTTGTGCATTCAAAATCATTGGAAGCAATAAGAAAATAATTAAGTAAACTTTTTTGCTCATTGTCATATTTTTTTAGTGGTTTCGGGAATTTTAAAAATAAAAAATAAAATTTATTTTTGCCAAAAATAGCAAATGTTTTTCAAAAACGCCAAACTATGATACAAAGAATACAAACAATTTATTTGTTTCTTGCTACGGCTTTAATGATTTCAATAATATTTTTTCCAATTATGGAAAACCAAAATGGGCAAATTCTTGAAGCTTTTTATTATAAATATGTAGAAAATGCTAATGTGATAAAAAAAACTGTTTTCCCTCTGGGACTAACAGCTATATTAGCAGCTTTTTTAGACTTTATAGCAATATTTTTCTACAAAAACAATAAACAAAGGGTAATACAAGTGAGAATAACAACCTTGGCTATGTTATTATCTCTGGGATTTTATTTAGGGGTTATATTTTATGCTTATGTCGGAGACTTTTTTAACTCAAAAAATACTTATTCCTGGGTGCTAATATTTCCATTGATAGCCGCCATATTAAACTTTTTAGCGATAAAAGCCATAAAAAAAGATATTGAAAAAGTAAAATCTGCCGATAGACTCCGATGATTGGAAATAAAAAAATAGCAGTAGTACTCCCTGCATATAATGCCTCTAAAACCCTAAAAAATACCTTCTGTGAAATACCAAAAGATATTGTAGACGAAATAATCCTTGTTGACGATTTTAGTAATGACAATACCCCTGAAATTGCAAAGCAACTCGGAATTAAACACATTATCAAACACGATAAAAACAAAGGCTATGGCGCAAACCAAAAAACTTGCTATGATGCTGCTTTAAAACTAAATGCAGACATTATTATTATGCTACACCCTGATTATCAATATACTCCACGACTTATACCCTCTATGGCTTATATGATTGCTAATAACGTATATAAAGTAGTTTTAGGCTCACGAATTTTGGGCAAAAAGCCTATCAAAAAAGGTATGCCACTTTATAAGTACTTGGCTAATAGATTTCTAACATTTGTTCAAAATATTTTAATGGGACAAAAACTTTCTGAATATCATACCGGATACAGAGCTTATGCAGCTGAAATATTAAAACGCATTGATTATCACAAAAATTCTGATAATTTTATCTTTGATAATGAACTATTAGCTCAAATCTGTTTCTTAGGATATGAAATAGGCGAAATATCCTGCCCAACAAAATATTTCCCCGAAGCTTCCTCAATTAATTTTAAAGAAAGTGTTAAATATGGCTTAGGAGTATTGCGAGTGTCCATTACTTATTTCATGCATAAAATAGGACTAATAAAATCCAAGTTATTTAGCAGATATAAAGACATTTAAAAAAATAGGACATGGCATACTCTTAGCCATGCCCTATTTAAACAGCTATTCTCTACTACCATAGCAGAAAACTTCTAATTTACTCCTTATCTCGCAGCTTCCTTCTTAAAAAGTTCAGCCTTTCATTTAATAGATCAATTTCTCTTTTTATCTCCTCTTTATCGTCATAATCAATCTCTCCGTCATAATATCTTCCATAGCCACGTCCATAGCCAAAACCAAAGCCAAAACCAAAACGACGACCTCTGCCACGTCCACGTCCACGAAATTCATTATTATCCCGAGCCCACCAAGGACCGGTTCCATCACCCCAAGGCATAGTTATATGTTTTATGGTTTATTTCCATCTTTTCCCATGACGATGCCCTCCCCCAACATAAGCAAAATTTATCAATCTATCAGATCCACAAGAAGGACAATTATCTATTTTTTCATCAAAAGGTACTCTATAAAGTCGCCCACAACTAAGACATTTAATAATATTTGCCCTAAACTCTATATTACCACCACTGATAACTAATTTTTTACCTTGTACTAACATCTCTGCAACTTTTTTCCGAGCACTTTCTATCAAACGTGTGAATGTTGGACGGGATATCTCCATCTCATCAGCTGCTTCCTCTTGTGAATAACCTAAATAATCAGCTAAACGCAAAGCTTCATACTCGTCTATTGTCATTACTATTTTTTCTAACATCCTACCGCCAACTCCCATTGGTTTAAACTCATTAAACATCGGCGGATAATGTATTTTTCTACTTTTCTGTGGTCTAGGCATCTGCAAATTGTTTTCAAGACAAAAATAATGAACATAAGTTTAAAATGCAAGACTTTTTTAATTTTTTAACAATTTTTTCCTCTTAATATACTCCAATGCTGAACGACGTATAAAGCCATCAAAACCTTGTTGATCTATAAATTTTATTACTGAAAACATATCTACTTTTGAGTATTCCCTTAATGCCCAACCTATTGCACTTTTTATAAAAAATTCCTTAGAATCCTTAACTCTTAATATCAAAGCTTTAAGTGTCTCAAAATCAGTTTCTTCTTTCCTTCGTATTTGGTAAATTATTGCACTTCGTTGCAGCCATATATCTGTTGATTCTATCCACCTGAAAATTATATTTTCCTTATCCGAATTATGCAAAAAATATTTATTTACTATGGAAGTAGCAATAAAATCCACAGTATCCCACCATGATTTATGAGTTATTATAAATTCCAAAACTTCTATATCATAATCATATTTTTTACTTTTGTTCAAAATATGCATACCAGAATACTGAATTTCTCGCCATCGGCAATGCCACATCTCCGTTAAAGCTTCAAGCCAATCATTCGGAAAACCATAACTTCGTATAAAATTGTTTATCAGTTTATTTCGTATTATCGCTGGTACTCCCAAAAATTCAAATTGATTACGCATATACTTTTTAGCTCCAAGAGCTCTTTTCTTATCAGAATATTTTTCTAATTCCTTCAAAAGTGGCGTAAAATAGGACATATTTATCTATTTAGCCTTGTACAACCTTACCTGACTTATAGTCTAATTGTGAACCGTATAAACTATGCGGTATTAAATAAATGACTAACATCAAAACAGAAGCAAAAATTACATATCCCCTACGCGGTTTATTATAATTGGCAAGGGCTGCTATGAGCCAACCTAAAAAAATTATCAAAGTTTTATTATCTGTCAAATCCCAGCCAAAAGGCACTCCCGTCCAAAATGCCCCAAATGCATATTTCTGAACTATCGGACCCAAAATCAGCCCTCCTATAAATAGCAAGATAATAGTGACAAAAGTCAGAGATCTATAACTATCAATTTTGAAAATAGCATAAATACCTGCAAGAGTAGAAAAAAACATCGCTAAAAACATAAACAAAATATGAGATAGCAAAATAGCTAACGGAACCTTCCCCTTAAAACGTATAATCACAGGCTTCTGAATATTAGAGTATATCTCTTTACCTGTATAATCAATGATGGTAATATAGTATTCCAATTTCCCAGCAGGAGGCTGCTTAGGTAAATAAAAACATTGTAAACTATCCTCTAAGGAAACTAAAATCTCTTGCCAAGATTCATCAGAAGGATATCGCTTATAAAAAACACGAACAGAATAATTTTTCGGTAAATTAAACTTTAATGGAGCATCACTTTCAGAAGTATGGCTACGAATAAATACTAAATGGTAAGTTTTTCCATCAATAAGTATTTTATCTTTACGAGGATATGTAGGTCCTGTAATTCTTTGATACATTGCAGATGATAAAGTAATAATAAAGGCAAGAAGTATCAGCCAAACCTTTTTCATTTTTTAGGACAAAGATGAAATTTTTTTCTCATAAAAAAAAGCTTAGCCTATAAAGATAGGCAAAAAACTCTTTTTATAATCAGATACAAAGCAATTTTATTGTTTTTCTACCAAAAACATTATTTTTGAACAAAAAAAAATGAAACGATATTTGTTTATAGCTTTCCTTCTGTCAATTATTGCCTGTAATAATAGAAATATTGATTATCAATATTTTGTAGAAAAGGACAAAGGAGAATTTTTTGACGGAATCTTTAAAGACAATACTGCATACGTCGTAGGCGTACGATATCACGGTAAAAACAGCTGGGACGGCAATTTAATTATATATCAACCAGATAAAGACTCTGCCAAAAGTATATTCTTTGGCGACACTGCAACTGAAATTTTTAGATCAGTAGAAAACTTCGGAAAAAATCTACTTATCACCGGAAGCTCTTATGATAGTACATTATTAAGAATTTGGATTTTGATTACTGATAAAAACGGTAAAATACTCAAATCTCATAAATACTCCTTTCCCTCTCTTGACGCAGAGGGAATAAAAGCTATACTAATAGACAAAAATATTTACATTCTTTCCAGCGTATATACAAAAATAGTCCCTCCACAAATATTTCTAATAAAAACTGATACAAACGGAAACATTATTACATCTAAATATCTGAAAATAAATACAAAAACAGCTGCAAAAGATTTATGCCCATATAAAGATGGCTTTGTAATAACAGGTGTCACAAGCGATATAAATAATGACGATAACTTTTTTGTCGCCAGAATAAACAAAAACCTTGACACCCTCTGGGTTAAAACTATAAAACTAATGCTCAATGATAGAGGTCAAAAAATTACAACAGACGGAAAATACATATATATTGCTGGATACACACAATCAAAAGGTAGCGGTCTATCAGATGGATGGATATTAAAATTTGACCAAAACGGCAAACTTATAAAAGATATTACAATAGGAACTAAATACGACGATTGGCTTACCGGTATATATCTGAAAAACAATAAATTAACTATCACCGGCATTACTATGAAAAAAAATTATCCACATTTTTTTATTGCAAAACTGGACACAAACCTGAATATTATAGAATCTTATGAGCTCAAAACTCCTAATAAGTTAATATTCGGGCTAAACGATACATATATAAATAACCAAGCTATAATTAGCTCCGGTTTCTACTTCAAAGAAGGAAGAAATAAACAAGGTTGGTTTTTTATAAAAAAATATTAAAATGAAACCATTAGTAAGCATTGTAATGGGTAGCATCTCAGATTTACCTATTATGCAGAAAGCTGCCGAATTTTTAAATCAGCAACAAATACCTTTTCAAATAAAAATAATATCAGCACACAGAACACCAGAAAAAATCGTTGATTTTATTAAACATACAGAAACTATAAAAGTTATTATCGCAGGTGCAGGAGGTGCAGCACACCTCCCGGGAGTTATTGCTGCATATACACATTTACCAGTTATCGGAGTACCTATTAAAGCAAGCATATCTATTGATGGCTGGGATTCTATCCTTTCTATATTACAAATGCCTCCAGGAGTACCTGTGGCAACAGTGGGGCTTAACGCTGCAAAAAATGCCGCTATTCTTGCTATGCAAATACTCGCAACTTCCGATAATAATATAAAACAAAAACTGCTAAATTTTAAAAATTCTCAAAAACAAAAAGTTGAGGAAGCTAATAAACAATTAGAGAACCTATATTTTGAATATAAAACAAAATAAATTTATTTTTCCCTTGCCACATCTTGCAATTTGTTCCAGAGGCGTTGCCATCCGATT
>CAZWVR010000085.1:0-10142 GCA_964637235.1 uncultured Bacteroidales bacterium
ATTACGGCAAGTAAACCGAGAAAAAATAATGGTCTTTCAACTATTTTAAACTGATGTTCAACTATTTTTAGATATGAAAGATACAATAAGATAATAAAACCAATTAAAAAACTAAACAGACCTATGGTTCCAAAAAAATGCATAGGTTTTTTGATAAAATTACTTAAAAAAGTGATAGTAAGCAGATCTAAAAAGCCGTTAATAAAACGTGAAAAACCATATTTTGAAGTACCATATTTACGTTTTTGATGTTTTACTACTTTTTCACCTATTTTTTTAAAACCTGCATTTTTTGCTAAAACCGGAATGTAACGATGCATTTCTCCATATACCTCAATACTTTTAACAACCTTATTTTTGTATGCTTTTAATCCACAATTAAAATCATGAAGATGGATGCCTGTTATTATTCTTGCAACCCAATTAAAAATTTTACTGGGTAAATTTTTAGACAAAAAAGGGTCATAGCGTTTCTTTTTCCAACCTGATACTAAATCGTAATCATCCTCTACAATCATACGATAAAGTTCTGGTATCTCCTCAGGATTATCTTGTAAATCCGCATCCATAGTTATAACTACTTTGCCTTTTGCCTTTTGGAAACCTACATGCAATGCAGCTGCTTTTCCGTAATTTTTTCTAAATTTTACAGCACGTATATTAGGATTTAATTGCTTCAAACCCTCAATAACCTCCCATGAATTATCTATACTTCCATCATCTATAAAAATTATTTCATAAGAAAAATTATGTTCTTTCATAACTCTCTTTATCCAACTTTCGAGCTCAGGCAAAGATTCTGCCTCATTATACAATGGTATTACTATGGAAATTTGCAAATTATCTTCTTCCATACATCGAATTTAAATAGCTTATCAAAAATATACCTAAAAATAGAAAAAACAAAATCTTTATTTTGCTCAAAAAAATAAATAAAAACGCACATTCAGAAATTATTGAAATTTTCAGAAGGTTTTTATAAACTTGTGCCCCAATTTATAAAATTTGCCTATGGAATTTGACCTAATCCATACAGATAAACATTCAAAAGCACGCGCCGGTGTATTGCGAACAGATCACGGCGATATAGACACGCCAATATTTATGCCAGTTGGTACTCTGGGAACAGTTAAAGCAGTGCATCAAAGAGAATTAAAAAACGATATAAAAGCTCAAATAATCCTTGCAAATACTTATCACTTGTATTTACGTCCGGGCATAGAAGTGTTAAAAAAGGCAGGAGGACTTCATAAATTTATGAACTGGAATAAACCTATTCTAACGGATAGTGGAGGCTTTCAAGTTTATTCTCTTGCTTCAATGCGAAAACTAAGCACGGAAGGCATTAAATTCCGTTCCCATATAGATGGCTCTTATCATACTTTTACCCCGGAGAACAATATTGAAATTCAACGCATTATAGGGTCAGATATAATGATGGCATTAGACGAATGCCCACCCTATCCATCAGATTATAAATATGCTAAAAAATCACTGGAACTTACAGAACTATGGCTTGAAAGAGGATACACACATTACATAAAAACAAAACCTTTATACGGGCATTCACAGGCATTTTTCCCAATTATTCAAGGAAGCACTTATGAAGATCTTAGGATACGTTCTGCAAAAAACGCTATAAAATATGACACAATAGGATATGCTCATGGTGGATTAGCCGTCGGAGAACCCACTGAAACAATGTATAAACTAATAGAATTAGTTAATAATATCCTACCGGAAAATAAAGCCAGATATCTTATGGGAGTAGGTACACCTGAAAACATTCTGGAAAGTATAGAAAGAGGCATTGATATGTTCGATTGTGTAATGCCGACACGAAACGGTAGAAATGCTATGCTTTTTACTAAAAATGGAATTATTAATATCAGAAATGCAAAATGGAAATACGACTTCTCCCCTATTGACCCTGAAAGTGATATCTTTGTAGATAAAGAATATTCAAAAGCATATCTACGTCATTTATTTATAGCAAATGAAAGACTGGCTGCCCAAATAGCTTCTATTCATAATCTGGGCTTTTACCTATGGCTCGTAAAACAAGCAAGAGAACATATCCTAAATGATACATATACAAAATGGAAACAAGAAATTCTGCCAAAAATTACCAAAAGATTATAATTTGCTTTTTTTAGATAATGGCTTTATTTTTGTGTCAACTTTTTAGTATCATAACTAATGAGAAAACTCCTGCTTACAGATTACAGTTTTATTCTTGATTTATTGTTTAATTCTGACGAGGAAACTTTTAATTATTTTTATAGAGGCAGAATTGATTACAATCTAACCGGATATTTGTTATCATTAGCTGAAGCTAAAATAAAAAAAGATAAATCTATAAAAGCAAAAACAAAGAAGCGCGTATTTCATATAATGGTAGAGAGTATCCAAAATATTAGCAAACATCAACTTAAAATCAAAAATTATAACAATCTATCCTTTTTTGCAATACAAAAATATCGCAGCATATACTTTATAACTACCGGAAACATCATAGATAAAAAACATATACAAATCTTACGCAATAAACTGGATATTGTAAATCAAAAAACATATCAAGAACTTACAGAATATTATAAAAAAATATTAAACGACGGAGAATTCTCAGAAAAAGGCGGAGCAGGTTTAGGATTGATTGAAATAGCCAGAAAGTCTGGAAACAAACTTAAATATGACTTTATCCCTATCGATGATAACATTTCATTCTTTTATTTACATACCTACATAAATACCTCAGATACTGATGTCCATTACATACCTTCCGTTTTTGAATTTGACTATATAAAAAGACTTCACGCTCTTTTAATAGAACAAAATATAGTTCTTGTTTTTTCTAGTGTCTTTGACCAACGTAATCTCATTGCTCTAATTAGCCTTTTAAATAATCATTTAACAGGTGGAAATATACTTATCAAAAAACGCATAATTTCCTCACTCATAGAGCTTCTACAAAATATAATCAAACATGGAAAAATAAACATAAACGGTAAAAAACTCCCCTTGGGAATATTTTTTATAAATTTCCAAAATAACTCAATATGCTTAAACACTATAAACTATATTCCCAATGCTTCTATTGAGGAAATAAAAAATTTCTTCTTATGGCTAAATTCAATGACTGTTGAGGAATTAGAAGATTATTACAATCTACAACTTTTCAAAATAAATGACAGCGACGAAGAAGAGAAAAGCAATAAATTAGGACTTGTAGAAATTCGGCTAAAAACAAAAGGGAAAATATATTATGACATCGTGAATTTGGATAAAGAAAAATCTATACTTTCCATTCAGATATGCTTCCCCTTCACTGAAAATTAAAGTTTATAGATTATCTCAAAAATAAAATCTGGCTGAATATTACCGTAAAAATAATCGGTAAAATTAGTTCAATGCTTTAAACAATTATTTGAAGTATTCGCTTTTTGCATATATAGATAATCTATGACATAGTCCACTGCTTTATCAGGGGTGTTAGTTTTATGAATATTTTTAACTTCCGTTAAGAAATTGTTCAATTCTTTTTCCAAATTTAAAACTTCATTAAGTAGAGAAATTTTTATATCAGAATTTAAGCCTTCAACTAAAAGAAAATAAAGATCATTCATAAACGCTTTTGTTATATAACGCAAAAGACTGATTTTTGTTATAATAGATAAGAAAATTTAATGGAACAATTTAAAAAATTAAAGTTGCGGCACCTATTGCGGCACCATATTTTTTATGAATTTTAGAATATAAAAATTGTTGCTTATTTCTAAAATTTGGCAATAAAATTTCATTAAGAGTTTCAATCATAGCGTCTTTAAAGAGATTTAAGCTATTAGCAATACCTCCAAAAAAGATTACAGCCTGATTATCAAAAAGATGAATATAATTTTTTAAACCTAAGGCTAAATAATAGCCAGTTTTTTTATAAGCAGTGAGAGCTTTTTTATCACCTTGATAAGCCAAATTAGCAATATGGAAAGCAGAAATTGGCTTACCACCTAATTCAATATATGTTTGAGTTATTCCTCTATCTGAGACATAAGTTTCTAAACAGCCACGAGAACCGCAAGAACACTGGCGTCCATCAGGGATAATGTTTATATGTCCTAATTCACCAGCCCAACCATGAGCCCCATTAAAAATTTCACCATTAACAACAATACCTGAACCAAGTCCTGTACCGATTGTAATTACCAAAAAATTAGTATATTTTTTACCATATCCCAGCTTTAACTCTGCTAATGCAATGGCATTTGCATCACTAGTAAGTTTTGTCTTTATCCCGGTTATTTTTTCCATAATATTGCATACATCAATAGACTTTCCCCAATTTAAATTAGGGGCATTTTCTATTTTACAAGTATAAAAATTAGCATTAGGAGCTCCAATACCTATGCCAATAACATTAAATTGATTTTTCAAGGACAATATTAAATCTTTTATAAAAAAAGCAAAATCCTCAAAAGAAGGGAAAAAGCTTGTTTTCTTAGTTTCAGATCTAAGAATAGAATAATTTTTATCTACAAAAGCTATTTTGATATTAGTGCCTCCAATATCTATACCCAATACAGAATTTATCATAAAATAGCATTTACTCTTATATAATCAAGCATAAGTTGCCACTGAAATGAAGTTATCCCATAATTTTGCAAAATTTCCTTATCTTGTTCAAAATCATTAAAGAAATCTTCTTTTTTCTGATATTTATGCAAAGCTTTCAAATAACTTTCAGCAGCGTTCTGGCTATTGCCTTCTATCCAAAGGATATGTCCATAATTAAGATAATCGTAAGCAGAAGGTTTATGCTCCATTATTTTGTTATAATATTTAAAAGCAGCTTCTTTATTGCCATCCAAAAGATATGTCCAAGCAATCAATCTCATTATTTTAATGTTATTCGGATTGGAGTATTCAATTTTAAAAAAATATTCAAGGGCTTTTTTATAATCCTTCAACATCAAAAAAGTTTTTCCTAAGAACATTTGAATATGGATGTCATCAGGAGAATAACGTTCTGCTTTTTTATAATAATCCATAGCTTTCTGATAATTTCCTATTTTAAAAGCCGAGTATGCAATTTTTTTATATATCCATTTTTTTTCAGCATCTAAGAATTCAGCATATTCATAATATTTTAAAGCTAAATCGTAACGCTTCATATTTTGATAAGCATAAGCTAAATGCTCATAATTATATGCAGATTTTTTATTATAGTCGTCAATTAAAACAGCATAAGCTTTAACTGCCTGCGGATAAAATTTTTTCACAAACAACAGATTAGCAGCTTCTTCAAGAATTTTAGGATAGTCTGAAATAACTTTTAAAGTTTCAGAATTATAAATATCAGTTTCGAGTTCAAAGACATTTTCAAAATTCTCTTTAAAAGGACTAATATTATAAAATCTGTATAAATCCTGAACATATTGAACTATATAATGTTGATAACGCAATTGAGGTTTTAGGAGTTCATCCTCCTTATTTAGTTCTGTTAAATTTTGGGCTTCATGGGAAAAAAGACCTAAAAGCAGCTCCCTCTGAAAAAAAGGTATGTTTGATAAATTAAAGACAAAAGAATACTTATCAGAATTGCACATATAAAATATCTCGCTTACATTTTCCAGAAATTTTTTCAATTTATTTTCTCTTATATTCAAACCTCGTAAAGACTCCTGAACCATAGGATTATCGGCATAAAAAGGCATAAACCAATTCATAGGTTCACTAAAAAACGGAAAGTTCTTTAAGTTTTCAAAAGCGGTTATAAACACATCGCTTCCTTCTAATTGTTTCATAGAAAACTGCTGCATTTTATCCAAAAAAGAAGTTTGTTCCTCAAAAATCTGTTCCCATTCTGGATGCTCCTCATTTATAAGATCTTCTATTTCGTCTATATTTAACTTATCCAAAAAGCCCTCTCGCAATTTTTGCATTTCGGGGTATATCTCTTCTTCAAATTCTTTAATAATATTTTTCGTTTCCTTAGCTCTAATCAATTGTAGGACAACAATTTCAATATGTTTATTAAAATCTGTAATTTTAGCTTCTGTGTCGGAAAGCCATTTTTTAATTTGCGGGAAATATTTAAGTCTATTCTCATAAAAATATAAAATTAAGATAATGCCTACGATAGCTCTATGCCATAATAATGGTTCCGAATTTTCCCAAAAATAATGATATAAATGAAACAATAGAGAAAATTTTTCCAAATCAAAGAAATTTAACATGCTGATAGTCAATGCAGAAATTAAAATTGCTTTATAAATATTCTGTTTATCAGCAATATTATCAGTTTTACTTTCAAAAAAAGATGTAAGTTTTTTAACACCTTCGTCAGAAAGCTTATTAGTAAAAAGCAATGTATAAAACAGTGTTCTCAAATTGCTATCATCTGATAAATCTTTATTAAGTAAATTTTCTACCAATAAATTCTCATCTTGCACTATTTCAAGCCAGCCTATAAGAGGATTTTGTCCAATTACATAATTTTTTTTGTAAAAATTTTTCAAATAATCTATAACTTCATATAATCGGATTATCATTCCATTTATAAGTTCCTTAGTATTAGGGTCTTGCACACCTTTGACAAAATATTGTAGTAAAACTTTATAATTTTCTACCTGCTGATCGTATATCTTTTTACATACAAAGCAATCGTAATTTACAAGTATTAGTTTCAATTCTTTTAACGCATCAAATAGTTTACCTTGATGGAGCAAAAGTTCTATATTTTTGATATCTTGGGGTTTCATATACAAAGCTTTTAACAAAAATAGAAATTTTTTGGCTTATAAATAAAACTATTTGACTAAATGATGAAAAGTTTTTAAAAAATCCTGATAATTAACAGATTTATATTTTCCAGAGGCAAAATAACTCAAAATAGGTTCAATAGTTTTTGAAGAAAAATATCCCGGAATTATAGCAATAATATTAAAATGTTTATCCAAAAAGACCAAAGCAGGATAATATAGTCTATTATTAAATATAGCCAAAGCTAATTGATGCGGCTGATTTTTACCGAGACTTTTATATTTTTTACCATTGAGAATTACCTCCTGCTGCATTGCTAAATCAAAAGCCACAGATTTAAATTTGTTATTTAAAATATTTGCAATAACAGGATTTCTGAAAGTTGTTTTAAGCATTACTTTACAAGAGTTGCACCAATCAACATAGGAAAATAGAAAATAAAGTTTATTAGTATCTGAGGATAGAACCTCAGAAAAAGTTTTCCAATTAACATTTGCAGAGGTATCTAATTGCTCCTCAGGTTTCAATTTTTGGAGTTTATCTTTAAAATAACTGGGATAAGTATAATAATAAGCAATTTGAAAATCGGTCAATGATTCATAATTATTTATACCCTCGGCAAAATATACAAGTATAGGTTGTATAGATTTTACATCGTAATATCCTGCAATAGGATAATGCCGACGTTTTCTATCAATATAAACGATAGTAGGATATGCAAGGCGTCCATTCAATAATTCACGCGCCAAAGCATTGACTTTACCTTCTTTAAGATACCATTTACCATTATAATATAAAGAATCATCCTTTTCAGCGTTTATCCTAACTGGATAAAAATTTTGATTTATATACGAAGCAATATTAGGATTAGAAAAAGTTCGTTTCATCATAACTTTGCACCAACCGCACCAATCTGTATAAACATCTATAAGAAAAGGCTTTGGGGATATGTTAAATAAACTATCAGCAGTTTTAATATCAAGCCAATGCACAGGGCTGGTCTCTACCTCAGTATTTATTTTATTCTGAGCTAAACCAAAATAAGCTAAAAAAACAAAAAAGGTTAAAACCAAAAAAAAGTTTATAGTCCGCATTTTTTTAATTTATAACGTAAAAAAATACTAAGTGTTAGGTTATTTAATCTTTTTTAAATTTTCTCTATGCAGAATTATGTTCCTTAGGTAAGATTTTATGATTATATCCAACTCATTAGCTTTATTTAGCTAAACGATTATTTTATTGTTTAAGCTTTTCAATAACTGCAAAATTTTCTATCTTTTGGTCTTTATCGCGAATTAATGGTATAATTTTACGTCTAACTTTAATGGTTTTATTATCAATAGTTTTTAATTCTCCATCATATTCTACCATTTTTTTAGTATTATTTACCTGTTTCAAATAAATTATAAAATCATCATCGGCAAAATCAGAAAAATTAATTTTCTGATTTTTCTCATCGGGTTTATGTGGAAATTTAACCAAGCTATAAAATGCAGGATTTCCCCACAATATTCTTGTATCGTTATCAATTATCAACACGTTTTCATACAAAGAATTCATAATAATTGAAAGTTGCTCAATATGAAAAGATTGAATAATTAAATTTTCCTGATACTTATCAATATCGGCAGCAATTTTCTTTACCTTTGTATGATAAAAATAAAGTAAAAAAGCCACTACAATACTCATAAAAGCAAAACCCACTAGAAAAAAATTTTTTAATAATCTTTGTGTCTCTACCTCTGCTTTAAGACCAATAATATCCTCTAAATTAGATGTTGAAGTTACTAAACTATCTATATTTGTCGGGATAGAGTCAGGATTTTGTGCCCAGAAAATAAAGACCACAAAAAATAACAATAAAAATAAGAATAATTTTTTAACCATTGTCTTGTTGTTTTTTGTTTTTCATTACATCTGTAATATCTATAATGATGTTTATAACTTTAAAAGGTTTACCTTCTTGGTCAAAAATTGGAATATAAGCTTCTGAGAACCAGAACTCTCTATTTCCATATATATGGTGCTGGATAAGAGTTTGACTTCTGCCGAGTTTTATATTATGCCATAGTTCATCTAATATCTTTTCTTTTTCAGGATCAGCCATATAAGCACCAAGTTTTGTATATAAGATATCTTCCTTTTTGATTCCGAGGAAATCTAAAAAGCGTTTATTTACATTTATAAGTCGTCTATCCATATCATATTCAAGTACAAAAGCAATTTGATATAAAGCATTTACAATATTTTCTAACTCTTGATTTTTACGTTTCATTTCTTCTTGTGTGACTCTCATTTCCTCCATATTCTGACGCATTTCTTCCTCTTGTGTTGATAATTCTTGTGTTCTACGTTTTAATTCTTCCAGCAATTTATTGGTTTGCAATGTAATTTTCATATTAGCAATAGTAGAAGCAATAGCGACACCAACCCTTTCAATAAATTGCCTTTGATATGGCTTCATTTCATACATTGAAGCTATTTCAGCCACAGCATAAATAACCTCATTAAACTTAAAAGGAACAATTATTAAAGAATTAGGTTTTGTTTCTCCCAAGCCAGAAATTATATTAGAATAATCTTCCGGTAAATCTGTTAAATAAATAGTTTCACCTTCAAGTACAACTCGTCCTACTAAACCTACACCAAATGGTATAGTTTTTTTCAAAAATTTACGTCGTCCATATGCATAACTGGCAACTAATTCCAGATATGGATTTTCAGGATCTTCATCATTGATAACAAATAAGCCGCCTTGTTGGGCCTCTACATAATTTACAAGATTTTTTATAGTTTCATAAGTTAATTTTTCAAAATCATTAGCATATTGACGCATTATTTCTGCGAATTTAGCTTCTCCTTCTATAATCCATCTTTGAATTTTTTCCTCTTCCTGTCTTTTTTTATCCTCTATCTGTGCAATCTTTAAACTTTTCTGCATTTGAAGTAATGCTTTACCCAGTATATCTCGCTCTCCTGCTAATTTTAATTCGACTGATAGATTCCCTTTACCTATTTCATTAGCAAAATCTGTTATTTCAGTAAGGGCATCTATTAATTCATTCACAGACTTTGCAATCTCTCCTATTTCATCATTAGTTTTAACATCCAATTTTAAACTTTCCTCAATATTTCTATCTGAGAGTTCCTTTAAAACATACGTAACTTCGTTCAATGGTGTAATAATGTTATAGGCTAAAAACAAGGAAAGCAAAATTAAAAGTATAAAACCGACCACTGAACCTATAAGTGAAATTATCAAAAGATTTTTATTTTGTTCATCAATAAATTTTGTAGGCAATAAATTCAATAACATCCAATGGGTATCGTAATTAGCTAATCTAATTGGTGTAATTACTACAAAATATTTATTTTTAAGACTA
>CAZWVR010000086.1:0-10048 GCA_964637235.1 uncultured Bacteroidales bacterium
AACAGGACAGAGAAAAATAAGTAATAAAGTTTGTAAATAACGTCTCAGTTATATGTTTATGAATTTCAGCAAATTATCCAAACGTTCTTTATAAAATTCATCGTATTTTTCCTCTGATATATTCAATAATTTTGCCTCATAATTAAAATGTTCAAATGACTGAATTACAGAGACAATATCATCGCTTTTTATTTTAAGTAGTAGCTGTGCTTTATCTTCATTTTCTACATATATTAAGCCCATAAGATACGAATTATTCGCTTCTATTATATTTGCAATCTGGGTAGAGGAATAATCGCGTATATTAGTTTCAATATATACAGAAAAAATTTTTTCGTCTCCCATTGGAGTATTTAACAAAAATTTAACAATTGAAAAAGGGGTAATAAAACCCAAAAAATTTTCTTTTGAGTCTAAAACAGGAACAATGGTAGTATTATACTTTTTGAAAACGTTTAACACCTCATATAAAGAAGCATTTTTATAAACAAAAAAGCGTTTATATACAATTTTAGCATTATTAAAAGCTTTATTTTCCAGTTGAAAGTCAAAAATATCGCTTTCGGAAACTATGCCAACAAGTTTTCTATTGCTATCAACTATTGGTAAATGGCTTATTTTATAGGTTTCCATAATATCAAGAGCTACGGTTCCGGTATCTTCCGGCTTCAAATGTGGTATGTCTTTATTTATCAACTGTTCTGTAAACATAAGATTAGTTTTCTATAAGACAAAATAAAATACAAAAGGTTGGCTTTGCAAATAAAATACGACTTTTTAATATTCTTTCAAATAATATGCCATTAACAGGATTTATCGGATTTATAGCAACCCGACCTTTTATGCAGCTTCGCTGGTAAAAATTATTTTTTAATAAGAGCAATATTCAATTTATGGGCAGAAAAATATCCCAAAACGACCATTACAAGACCTAAAAGGTTAGTAATTAAAATGTGGAGTAAACCGGCTTTTGTGTCTCCGAGCTGGAAAAATTTTACAGTCTCATAACTCAAAGTCGAAAAAGTGGTAAAAGAGCCTATTAAGCCAATCAAAACAAAAGATTTTAGCTGTTCAGAAACATTTTGTTTTTCAAACATACCCCAGAAAAAGCCAATGAAATAAGCACCTACTAAATTTACAATGAAAGTACCAAAAGGATATGAGGATGTGAATATCTTTTTAGTGATTGCAGATACGCCATATCGAAGTAATGCACCTATTGAGCCGCCTAATGCTATTGGAACTATTTGTTTCATAATTTAAGAGTTCTAAAAACGGCGGCAAAGATAGGAATAATTTTTTGAGATATAAAAATTTTTTAGGGCGTTCCCGCCGTCTGCGCAACGGCAACGCTACGGCGGTCGGGTGCTCCGCTTATATTCAGCTTGTCAAAAAAGGACTGCGGTAATGGCGTGCGTGGGGCTTCGCTCCGTCGCTCAGCCTCCGCCGCCAAACCGCAGATACCTTTTTGCCTTCGCTTCATACCGCTTCGCCCCCTAACGCAACTCCTTTATCTACGAATTAACAGCAATTATAACATATTCCAAAGTCTTATCGCTTGTTGCTGCGTAAATTTCGTTATCTCCTCTATATCTATGTTTTTCAATCGCCTATCTTGCATTAAAATCTCACCATTGACTATTAAGCCCCAAATCATTGAACTATCCATACCGAAAAAGAAGTGAGAAAGAAAATTTTCAGAGGTTATCGGTGTAGTAGGCTGATAATCAAATATAACCAAATTATTTTTACCTATACCATCAAAAGAATTGCTTCTTAAATAACGCCAGTTATTAGTTAACCGTTTATATACCTCACTCATCGAAGGATTACCATACTTTTTACCAGCAAAATAAGCCACATGAGCAGAGCGTATCATATCAGAATGCATGCCATCAGTACCAAGCATAATATTCTCACCTAAGCCAGAAGCATCTAAAAAACCAACATTATTATTTTGATTACTTTCCGGATTTTGAACTAAAAAAGCCGGCGAATTCATAAATATTTTTTTATCATTCTCAAATAAGTGTATTCCATGAGCTAAAATAGACTTTGAAGTATTTAACAATCCGTAATAATTCAATCGTTCAAGTACTGTTTTCCCAAAATACATCAATGTTAAATCTTGATCAAAACGATCTTCTGCAATATGGATATGTATTCCTGTATTAAACTTTTCCATCATATCAGCGACAGCCTTTAAAGTCTCATCTTCTAATGTAAAAGAAGCATGTAAACCAATAAGTCCTTGATTATCTGCAAGAAAACGTTCTGTTTCTTCCAAAGCCTTCTCTTTTATATTTTCACCATCTCTATCCGAAATTTCATAAGCCAAAAGATAATTAAGTCCCATTTCATCTAATACTTCTGCAATAATATTTAAAGAATTTTTAATGGCAAATGGTGAACTATGATGGTCTATAATATAAGCATTACCTTTTCTTATAGCTGAAATAGCGACAGCATAAGCACTTGCACGTATCATATCCTCATCAAGTTTCTTATCTAAATTCCACCACAAATATTTCAGTATTTCATAAAAATTATGTGGAGTATGTGATAAAGGCGGCATTCCTACTGCCAGAGCAGAATATATATGATGATGACCTACAACAAAAGCCTCACTAACAATTTTCCCTTGTAAATCAACAACTTCATATTCACCTGATTTATAATCTGTTATAAAATCAATATTCTGATTTTTACCTCTATGGACAACAATATTTGTTTTTTTAATCTCAAAAGTAGAACTATCAATAAAATAAGCATTTTTTAACAACAAAGGTCTCATAAAAATCAGTTTATATTTTTTAACACTTCAACCAATAAATCCCAAAATTTTTGAGTTGAAGCAATATCAAGACGTTCCTCAGGAGTATGAGCTCCCTTAATTGTTGGTCCAAAAGAAATCATATCTAAATGGGGATACTTTTCCAAAAACATACCACATTCAAGGCCTGCATGAATAGCCCTAACAACAGGCTCCTTCCCAAAAAGACGTTTATAAGCTTCTACTGTTATCTTTAATATTTTGGACTCCGGATTAGGTTTCCAACCGGGATAACCATCTGAATGAGAGACATCTGCACCTGCTAATTTAAAAACACTGGCTACCATGGTTGCAATATCTTCCTTTGCTGTATCAACAGAGCTCCTTTGACTTGTAGCCACTTCAATTTTATTATTTTCAAGCATTTTTACAGTAGCTAAATTCGTAGAAGTCTCAACAAGCCCTTCCATATCCTTACTCCATGCATAAACACCATGTGGACATGCGTATAATGAAAGCAACAATTTTTCCTTAATAGTATTATCTATTGCTTTTTCCTGAAATTCAATTTTTTTAATAGAAAACACCTGCTCCGGATCTGTTTTTCCATATTCCTGACGGAAAATTTCCGCAAATTTAGAATGCAATGCTTTAACAGTGTCTTGATTTTCAGGTTTAAAACTTATATATGCTTTTGCATCTTTTGGTATCGCATTACGGAGTTTACCGCCTTCAAAAAAATTCAATTGAAAATAAATCTGATTATGGAGATTATACAAAAAACGTGTAAGTAATTTAATAGCATTTGCATATCCTTTATCAATTTCATCACCGGAATGCCCACCGTGGAGTTTATCGATAGAAACTTCGTACGAAATAAAATCCTGACGTGTATTTTCAGGTTTATATTCAAAAATAGCGACAGTATCCATACCACCGGCACTACCTATAAAAAGCTCTCCTTCGTCCTCTGAATCTAAATTTATTAAGATTTCACCTTTTAGAAAATTTGGTTTTATTCCAAAGGCACCGGTCATACCTGTTTCTTCGTCCACTGTAAATAGTGCTTCTATTGGAGGATGCTCCAAGCTATCAGATGCTAAAACAGCTAATGTAGCGGCAATACCTATACCATCATCAGCACCGAGCGTAGTACCTTTTGTACGTATCCAATTACCGTCTATATATGCCTCTATGGGGTCAGTCTCAAAATTATGTTCCAAATCGATTCTTTTTTCCGGAACCATATCCATATGGCTCTGTAAAATGACAGTAGGTGCATTCTCTTTACCCTTAGTTGCTGGCTTATATATCAATACATTACCGGTATCGTCCACAGAATATTGTAAATTATGCTCTTTTGCAAAATCTATTAAAAATTTACGTATTTTTCCCTCTTTTTTAGAAGGACGAGGTATTTGCAAAATTTGATCAAAATATTTAAAAACTTCCTGCGGTTTTAATGTTGAAATCTCAGACATAATACAATTTTTTTGATTTGTTCCAAAGATAATAAAATAGCTCAAAATAAAAAGGACTTAATAGTTTTAAGATAAAAAAAGAATGTCTAAAAAGTCAAGGATGTAGATTTTTATGAGATTTATAAAGAATTTTTCGTGGTAAAGAAAAAATAAGATGAAAAATTAAATTATAATAAAACAAAAAAGGAGGCGCCTTTTTAGACGCCCCCCCTTGAAAAATGTTGATAATTAGATTATTTTACTATCGTTAACTCATTCAATATATGAGTATCATGAGCTATTTTATCTATTACGAATAATACATAACGTATATCTACACAAATAGTTCTTTGCACTTGTTTATCAAAGAGTATATCACCGCTCATTGCTTCCCAGTTTCCGTCAAAAGCTAATCCTATAAGCTCACCCTTACCATTTAATACCGGGCTACCGGAATTACCACCTGTAATATCATTATCTGTTAAGAAACATAAATGCAGCGTTCCATCATCTGCGGCATAAGGTCCATAATCCTTTTTCTCGTAAAGTTCTACCATCTTAGGATCCATCTCAAAATCAGGATTATCAGCATATTTTCTACCTTTCTCAACATATTGATCAATAGTAGTATAATAATCGTAATGTTTTCCCTCCCAGTTATATCCAATAACTTTTCCATAAGTTAAACGCATTGTAGAATTAGCATCCGGATAAAATAATGTATCAGGATATTTCTCTTTTAACATTTTCATATAAGCTTGCATATATAAACGCCTACCTTTACTAAGGAGGGTATCTATTTCCTGTTTATCATTTTTTATTTTAAAATAAAGCTTTAAAAATCTAGTTGCCAAAGACATTCCATTATCATGCAATAGACTATCTAGTTCTAAATCATTCAAATACTTAAAAAACTTAGCACTATCAACAAAAGCTGAATGCGTTTTAAGTTTTATATGAGTTTTAGGGTCTATACCATATAATAGCATAGCTTCATTAGAAACATCAAAAAAGGGTAATCTATATTTAGAATCAACATTATTCATATACATACTTATAAGATTTGTGAAAAGAGCTTCGTCAACATTTATATCATAATCTCTAAAATACTGTTTAGCAGTTCGTTTAAGCCTATCAAAAGCATTAGTATTTCCATTTTGGAAATCTTTCACAGCATAAAGAACATTAAGTGCCAACCGAGTAAATTCTGGACCTAAATAAACAGCTTCGAACCAATAATTTAAAGCAATATCTTGTTTTGAATGATACTTGATAGCTCTTGATATATCAGAAAAAATCTTACCGTATTTTTTTGCACGTTTAGGATCTGCGGCAATCCATTTTCTAAGTTCTTTTTCTGTATTAGCTTTCTTTTTAATAATTTTCAATCTTCTGATAGCCAAATTTTGACCTATTGAATATTTGTAATAATTTGAAGATTGAGCATATTTAGCAGCGTATTTTATAGCCAAATTTCTATCTGAATCCATGAACTGTTTCAAGATAGCAAGCTTTTTCTTTCTGACTTTTATACGGATATCATTTTCATGATCTCGTAATTCTTTCACTTCATAAGAAGTATAATATCTATGGGTCGTTCCTGGGAACCCCATAATCATAGTAAAATCATGCTCTTTTACACCTTTAAGACTGATTTTCAAGTATTTATCAGTTTTTAAAGGTACATTATCAGGTGAATATTCAGCAGGAGTTCCATCTGGCTTAGCATATATTCTAAAAATCGAAAAATCACCTGTTTGGCGAGGCCACATCCAGTTATCTGTATCACCTCCAAATTTACCTATGGAACTCGGAGGAGCTCCTACTAAACGGATATCTTTATATACCAAATATACAAATAGAAAATATTGATTACCATCAAAAAAGTCTTTAACTTGAGTAGTGTACTTACCATTTTCAGAGGCTTCATCTTCTATTTGTTTTTCAATGGCTTCTATTGTATCTCTTCTTTTAAGTTCAGAAATATTTTTAGGTACCTTACTTAAAACCTTATTAGTCACATCTTCAATTCTAACTAAAAACCAAACTTCTTTTCCGGGATTAGGCAACTCCTCTTCATAAGAATGAGCCCAAAAACCATCTTTAAGATAATCATGCTCAACAGTACTATGCGCCTGAATATCTTCATATCCACAATGGTGATTAGTAAAAAGCAAACCATTAGGAGAAACTATTTCAGCTGTACAAGAACCTCCATCCAATGCCACTACTACATCTTTCAGTGAGGAATGATTTATACTATAAATATCCTCAGGGGTTAGTTCAAACCCCAATGCCTTCATCCTTTGGTAATTCCTTTGTATAAGAGAAATTACCCACATTCCCTCATCGGCAGATAACCTAAAAATAAAGCCGATGAACAGCATAAAAGCTAAAAATAAACGTTTCATAGATGATATTTTATTTATTTGTTTCTGATTGACAAAGTTAACCTTAATTTTTATTTGTCAAATATTTTAGCATTATGCTATCTTTTTTCATCAATTTTTTAACAATTTCTAAATCCTTAGGAGTATCAACCGATACTGTGTATTGATCACTTAAAACCATTTTAACTTTATAACCATTTTCAAGCAATCTAAGCATTCCTATTGATTCGACCATTTCAAGAGGTGTAGGCGTCATAGCTGCATACTCCAATAAAAAGTCCCTTTTAAAAGCTATTACATTAACTTTTTTTAACACAGGTAAGCCACTAACACCCCATTTCTGAAATGGTATCGGGCTTCTGGACATATATAAAGCATAATTATTTATATCCACAACAACTTTTACCGCATTTGGATCCTCAATTTCATCCTTATCTGCAATTTCCGTCATCAAATTAGTCACTTGTATATTTTTGTCTATTATTAAAGGACTAATACTTGTAGCAATCATATTATTCGTAATCATTGGTTCATCTCCTTGAACAATAACAATTATATCAAAATGTGTATTATAAGCACTCTCTATCTTAATCAATGCTTCTACGGCTCTATCTGTGGAACTTATAGGTGTTTCAGTTGTCAGAACAACCTTCCCGCCAATACTTTTTATATAATATTTTATATCTTCATCCGGCGTAGCTACAAAAACTTCCAATAAATCTAAGCACATTTTAGTTCTGTAATAAACATGACCAATCATCGGTATTCCGTATATCTCCTTTAAAGGCTTACCCGGAAAACGCTTTGAAGCCATACGTGCTGGAATAATACCTATAATTTTGGGCTTTTTCATGTTTTTAGCTTTAAAATTAAATTACTTTTTTTATAAACTGAATTTAAATAATTTTGTCAATATACAATTGTCTGCCAAAATAAAAAAATTACTATGCAAAAACAATATTCCATACGAAATATTGAACAAATTACAGGAATTAAGGCTGCTACAATTAGAATGTGGGAAAAACGATATAATTTAATCGAACCTAAAAGAACATCTACAAATATCAGATATTATGACGCAAAAGATATAAAAAAATTATTACTTATTGCAGATTTATTAAAATCAGGATACAAAATCTCTGAATTAGCAAACTTATCATTTTCTGAACTTTACGAAAGAGCCATTATATTATTTAACGACGAAAAAATATTATATGGCGACCTAAATTATATGATGAGAATAATTATAGACTTCAATCATGTAGAGCTAAAACAGCTTATAAATCAATTAATTATAAAATACGGCTTTGAATATACCTTTAATTTCGCAATCCTTCCATTTTTGTATAAACTCGACGCAGCATATAATGATGGCGACATCTCCGAAGCTGAAAAAAATTTTGCATTCTTTATTATCGAAAATATGCTTATTACAGCTTTAAATAGAAGTCAATTCAACAGTTCTGATAGAAAATTTGTATTATTCACAAACCAAAATAAAATTAACCGTATAATATTACTTTTTGGCGCATACGTCCTAACAAAAAAAAATAAAGACATTATTATGCTCGGTGAATTCGAAAATATTGAAAATTTTTTCGAAATAATTGAAACATTTAACAATCACAACATTATGACTACCACTTTCAACTTTAAAAATGAAAATGCCCTCTTGATAGAGTTTGCAGAAAAATATCCCGATTTCAACTTTTTTATTTTAGATCCAAATATAGTATTAGAAACTGACCTGTACATAAATATCTTTCCAATTCAAAATCTTTTAGAAATAGAAAAAGAAATAATTTAACTTTATTAGAAAGCTTACTAAATAAAAAAACATAAACTCTAATTAAAATTTTAAAAAGTCATTTTTTATCAAAAAAAATTTGGCGTTAGTGGCTTATTATACTATCTTTAACTTGTTATTATCAAAATTAAATGTTATGAAAAAATTTATCTTTTTGCTTCTAATATGCCTAAATTTAGCAGCATTGGCACAAACTTCTAATTTAAAAAAATACCGTATTACTTCCACCTTAAACTCGTCTTTTCAATATAATATGTTTATTGGACGAGATAAAAATTTATTACAAACTAATATAAAAGCTCTTGGCTCCGGATTATACGATTTTTCTGGTTTATACTATGTCTTTGGAATATGGTTTTACAACCCAAATAAACAACCTCTCGGTATCGGTTTTATACCTGCATTAAAAGTTTCTAAATTCAGATTCGCCAATAATTACAAAATTGAAAATGGCACTTTTACATTAGATGATGATCCTTCGCACCACTTTTACGAAAATTATTTCACCAGAGATGGAAGTAAACTGGTAGTAAAAAAAATATTTTTACCTTTGGTAATTCTTTTCCCTATAAGTAAATGGTTTAACGAACGTAATAGAAATGTAGGGCTATATATAATTCCATTCTTTGAAAGCTATTTATATGGATATCATAAACTTTTTTTCCATAACGACAATGGTAAACTTTCAAAAATAAAAACTGATAATAATATCATTAGAAAAATGATCAATCCAAATAATTACGGTGTTCGAGCTGGATTGAAAATAAAATATTTTTATATATTCGGACAATATACATTTGAAAACTTCTTCAAAGAAACGACAAATCTAAATGTAAATGAACTAAATCTCGGAATAGGTATAGACTGGTTAAGCTGGCTACTTGATGATATTGATAAAGACAATGCAAAAAACAAACATACACATACAACTTCACTATAACTTAATATGCTTAAAATAACTTTATAGAAATAAGATATTGAAAATCAATAAAATAAATTCCTCAATTCATTATTTCTTCATTATTCACCTATAAATTAGCATAAAATAAGTCTATTATTTTTTGGGGATTATTCTATTTTTTATTATTATTGCTTGTGATATGGAACCATTGATTATTAAAATAAAAGAAGACACACCAGCAGTAGTATTTTTCCCAAAATATAAAAAATTTCAAATAATAGGAACATCTTGGCCAGAAATGCCTTCTTTATTTTATGGAAAAATTATTGATTGGCTGAAAGAATACTTTAATAATCCTCTCAAAGAAACAACTTTTGAATTTTTTTTCAAATATATAAACACACAGTCTTTTAAAGAGATAATAAAACTCTTCCAATTGCTAAAAGAAGAAGCTTCTCGCCATAAAATAAAAATAATTTGGTACTACGAACCTGAGGATATAGATATGCAACGCTTCGGCAAAAGATTAGAATATTTCATTGGTTTACCAATGGAATACAGAGAAAAAATTATAAAAAGCTTTTAACCTTAACTTTGTTTTAGAAATGAAATAGAAAAAAGTATTTATGTTAAAAAAATTTATTCAACGTCTAAAATTTACATCAGAAGTAAAAACAAAGAGACATACTAAAAATCTACAAAACAGATTATTAGATG
>CAZWVR010000087.1:0-10007 GCA_964637235.1 uncultured Bacteroidales bacterium
TTTTTATTGCTAACTCGTCCACTACCAAAAAATTATGTAAACGCAAAAATAATATTTTTCACAAAAAACTATCAAAAGGAATATTTAAACAAAAGTAAATTTAGTAAACTTAAAAATTACGAATGGTAAAATCTATCATCTATATGGTTTATTAAACATAAGAGGGTTAAGTCGCTGACTATAATCTATTAAGTATAAAGTTTTAAAAGTTGCATTCTTTTGTGAATAAAAATATACTTTTTTACTCTCACCAGGGATTATTGTAATAAAATTATCACTGAAAACACCTTCGGTGGGAGTATATAAGAAAACGTCCTTAGCAAGATAATCCGTAGAGAATTCTAATATCTGCCCATCTTCAATTTTCAAGGTCTTTATTGTTATATTAGGCGGCTGTATATCTAAGTCTTTATTTTTTACAAAAAAATAATAATCCTCATAGGCAAGTTCTTGATTTTTATATATTTCTACTTTAAAAACAATATTATTTAGGGAATGCTGTTTAATAACGTTTTGGATATTAAATCTAAAAATGTTAGGAGTACGTGCTCCCATTAAATCTGTATTTGGATAATTTTTGCGCCAAAGAGTTTTACCGTGAAAATCATATAATTTAAAATATATATCGGCTTGGATTTTATTTTTATCGCTACTCACTACATTTATATTTATCCAATTATTCTTAAAAGATATTTTGGCTATTAATGGTCTAAACGTTTTAGAGATAGCAAAATATTTACCTTTTACATAATCTTTAAAATCAATAGCAGAAAAGGATATTGTAGGGGTATAATCTTTGAAATTATCAATTATTATTCCTGTAAAAAATCTATTACTTAGGAAGCGTTCTATTCGCTTTTTATAGTACTTATAAGTCAAAAGTTGTGTTAAGTAGATCAAATTTTCTGCATTTGAGGGTATCTCGCTTATATATTTTATATGGCTGAGAATAGTATCAATTGGGAAATATGGTTTTATATAATACTGCAAAATAGGATTATGATAATTAAAACCATCTCTTGTAATAGATGAATACAAAGTAATAGGTATGGGAAAGGCAGGATATTTATCGTGAATCACTACTAAGGAGTAAAATTTCATTGTCGGGAAATATATTCTTTGATCATTTTGTTTTACTATATTTGATATTTTTTTGATTATCAATTGATTAAATACAGAAAAAATATATACAGAATCTTTACTTTTATAATGCTGTCTATACTTAACCCAAGTTCTCGGAAGGTTATTTGATGCAGACCAGAAAGCTATGGAAGGGTGATTTCTCAAACGCTTTACTTGATATAGTATCTCCTTGGAAATATTACTGATTAAATTATAGTGCACTGGTAAAATATCATAAGGCAACATAAAATCTTGCCATACTAAAATGCCGTATTTATCACAAAGCTTATAAAACTGGTCATTTTCATAATATCCATCTCTTGAACAATAAAGAGTGTTTATGCCAGCTTTTTTTATTAAAAATAAATAATCTTTGTATGCATTATTATCCACTTTTTCTGCAAAAAGACTTAAAGGCAAATGTTTAGCCGCTTTTATAAACAGGGGTTTTCCATTTATTTTAAGCTTAAAAATATTTCCCGTTGTATCTATTTGTATTTTTCTTATTCCAATATTTACTTCCTTTACATCTATAACTTGCTTTTCTTTAAATAATTCAGTTTTTAGTTTATACAAAAATGGAGTACCCAAATCGTAGGTCCACCAAAGTTTTACATTTTTGATTGGAAACATCAATTTTAAATGATTTATTCCTTGTTTAAGAGATACATTTTTCCTAATTAAAATCTTATGTTTATAAGATATTTGGATTTTTCCATTAAATTCTTCGGCTGAATTTATAGTTATATCTGCTTGCATTTGAGCAAGACGATTAATAGTATCCAAATTAACTGTTTTAAACCATTGATTAGTAATTATTGCATTATCCCACATTTTAAGATAAACCCTTCCTAAACCTATGGGAGTATAAACTATTGCCTTTGAGGTGTCAAAATGATAAAAGGGCTTACGGATGTATTCTAAACCTCCGTAGGGTAAAAAAATTTTTTTCTTAATTTGCTTTATTGCATTAAAAGGACTTTGAATTTTAACTAATAAATTATTTTTGCCTGTTTTAAGAAGTTTCTTTACATCTATTTGATACTTTACAAAATAATTATTTGCTTTAAACAAAAGAGAATCATTTAGATAAACCTCTGCGTATGTGTCTATTCGTTCGAAAACAAGATATATTTTCTTGTGTTTTAATATCTCATTTGAAACAAAGAACTCACTCTTAAAATTCCAATCTAAGGAATCAGCATAACGCTGTTTTAGAAAAAATCCTCGTAAAAATAAAGGCTTAAAAACTGTATCCCGAACAAGAGCATTCTGAACGCTGCCTGGTATGTATATATTATGCCATATTTTTTCATCTTCACGGCTATACTGCCATTTATCCAAATCCTTTATTATAAGCTGCGACTTATCATCATCACAAGAAACAAAAAACAAGAGTATTATCAACAGAAAAATGTTAACTTTGTTAATCATTAAAGTTATTTTATATGGCACTTCCATTAAGTTATTCACGAAAATTTTCAGAAAAAATTGCTAATAAGCAAAATTTTATTGCAAATTTAAATAAAAATTTACCGAAACAAACTTCTATAAAACAAATAAACAATACTTTTGTTTTCTCACTCCGTAAAGCCCTATTGCCTTTCTCTTACGAAGTACAGTTAACTTTTGACAAAGATACACTAATATATGAAGTAAATTTATCCAATTTGTTTTTCATTGACTTTATATTTTCTTTTCTTTTACTTTTCATTATAAAAAACCTTTTGCTATTGACAGGAATAATAATTAGCCTATTTCTTGTTTCATACGGACTAAATATTTTTCATATAAATATAGTTTTAGAACATATTTTTCATAATTCTTTAACAGATAAAAAAGCAAAAATTATTTGTCCTCAATGTTTTGCAGAAGTTAAAGCCTCCTTAGAATACTGTCCCCATTGCGGAGCTCCTTTAAAAATAGATACCACAAATAGTGAAATAAAAATTAAATACATCATAAAATGATTTTTTATTTTTGCGAAAAAAATGGAATTTTCTGTTAAATATAGAACTAATCAGATAAAAAACACAGAAAATACTTTATACGACTTGATTATTATAGGAGGCGGCATTACAGGAGCAGGAATTGCACTTGATGCAGCCAGCCGAGGTCTTAAAACTATTCTTTTCGAAAAAAATGATTTTGCACAAGGCACAAGTAGTCGCTCTACTAAATTAGTACACGGCGGTTTACGATATTTAAAAAACCTTGAATTTGGACTTGTAGCAGAAGTAGGAAAAGAAAGAGCTATTGTCCATAACAATGCAATGCATATAGTTATCCCGGAAAAAATGCTTTTGCCTATTATCAAAGGCGGAACTTTGGGAAAATTTACTACACCTATTGCACTTTTTATATACGATACACTGGCACGAGTTAAAAAATCTGAACGACATAAATCCCTCTCAAAAATAAAAGTCTTACAAGAAGAACCTCTTTTAAACAAAGAAATCATAAAAGGCGGAGTTCTTTATTATGAATACAAAACTAACGATGCTAGATTAACCATAGAAGTTATAAAAACAGCAATAGAATCAGGAGCAAAAGCATTTAACTACGCAGAGATCTAATATATAATGATAACGGAAAAATCATTGGTGTAAAAGTTTTCGACAAAATACTTAATAAAGAACTAATTTTCAAAGCGAAATATATTGTAAATGCAACCGGAATATGGGTTGACAAAATTCGTCAAAAAGATAATTCTTTAAAAGGTAAAAGGCTTCATATCACAAAAGGAATTCATATCGTAATTCCCAAAAAACGCCTACCTTTGAACCATTCAGTATATTTTGACGTTCCATCAGACGGAAGGATGGTGTTTGCTATACCTAAATGGGATATTGTTTACATTGGAACTACCGATACAGACTATAACAAAGATTACGACAATCCCGATATTGAAAAAAAAGACGTTCAATATCTACTGGAAGCCGCAAATTTTATGTTCCCAGAAGCTAAATTAACTATTGACGACATAATTAGTGCTTGGTCTGGTCTAAGACCACTAATTCACGAAGAAGGTAAATCTCCTTCTGAACTTTCAAGAAAAGACGAAATTTTTATTTCCCCAAGCGGTCTGATTTCTATTGCCGGCGGAAAACTCACCGGATACAGAATTATGGCAAAAAAAGTTCTGGATTTACTTCGCAAAAAAATCCTGAAAAACGAACAAAAAGATATCGGTGAGTGTAAAACTAAAAATATAAAACTCTCCGGTGGGCGTTTCCCTTTTGCTTATGAACCTTTTAAACTTATGGATTTTGCAGACTCAAAATATGATGAAGCCAGAGAAACAGGTATATCTCCATATCAATTTAAAAAACTATTTTACCGCTATGGCAGCAATATTGATATGATAACAAATATGGCTTATAATGTATATAACCAAACAAAAGATACAAAATACTCATGGCTCAATGCTGAACTATGGTACACTATCCACCATGAAAGCGTCTATCGCTTAACAGACTTCTTTATACGCAGAACTGGTATGATACACTTCTTTATTGAAGAAATACCTCCAATACTGGAAAAAGCCGCCGATATAGCTGCTGAATATTTAAATTGGTCTGAACAAGAAAAAAACGAAAATTTAACTTTGATGAAAAAAGCCATTGATTCCGCCACTAAAAGCTATAAATAGCTAAATATGAATTAAATACCTACACAAATACTAAGGTATTTTCTCTAAGAAAAAGCCAATAACCAAACAAAGACGGCAAAAATAAATTTATTACCCATAGTAAAAGCGGCGCTATACCGATTGCAATAGTATTAGTACTGAAATGTCCAAGAAATAAAACAATTAGACCACTACGTATGCCTAAATCTGAAATTACAAAATTAGGTATTAAATTTATGACTAAAAATACCGCACTTATCGCCAAAGAAGACTCTATAAAAGAAATTTCTACTGCTAAAAACTTTAAAATCAAATAAAACTGCAAAAGAAAAACAATATACCTGATTAAACTAAGAATAAAAGCTATAAAAATACGATTAGTGCCAAGTTTGCTTAATGGAATATAAAATTGTTTTTTCCTGAAAATAAAAAAAGCTAACAAAATGAAAATCAATAAGATAATCACAAAATAAATTGACAAAGGTAAGAACTTTTTTATAACCAAATCTGAAAACTCTTTAATTAAAAAATAAAGAGAAATCAATCCAAAAATAATCGTTATTGATAATTGAAGCAAACTCCCAATAGATGTCAATAAAGCAGCTTTTGAACGATTTTGAGAATTTAAAACCAAAGCTCTACCGCCGATTTCTCCTATCCTATTAGGCGTAAAAATACCTAAACTCACACCTATTAAAACCGCTTTTAAAGCTTTCTGCCATCTTAAATTCTCCAAAGGTGTTATTAAAATCTGCCATTTTTTTGTTTCTAATAACCAATTTATTACAGCAAAAAATAAAACCAACAAAATAAAAATTGGCCTAATTTGTAAAGAAAAAAAATCTCTAACTCTTACATCAGAAAATTTATAGGCTATAAATACAAAAGCCAAAATCAATACACTGAATTTTATAAACTTATTAAGAAACTGCAATTTTTTACTACTCACAGAAAACAAATTTGTGCAAAAATAGTGAAATTATCCAATAAGGATTTGAAAATAATTTTTTCTAATTTTGGCAAAAAAAAGATGAATACAATATCAAACTATTCTTTTGCAGGGAAAAAAGCAATAATTCGTGTAGATTTTAACGTTCCACTTACAGAAGAAGGAAAAGTAGCTGATGATACCCGTATACGTTATGCTCTGCCGACTATTGAAAAAGTTATAAAAGACGGTGGTATCGCTATATTAATGTCCCATTTAGGACGCCCCAAAGGTAAACGTATTGAAAAATTAAGTTTACGCCCTGTGGCAGAACATCTCTCCGAACTCATAAATAAAAAAGTATATTTCGTAAACGATTCAATAGGCGAAAAAGTAGAAAAAACTATTGCCGAATTAAAACCCGGAGATATTTTATTACTTGAAAATCTACGTTTCTATAAAGAAGAAACAGAGGGAAATGAAGAATTCGCTCGTAAATTAGCTTCCTTAGCTGATGTATACATAAATGACGCCTTTGGAACAGCTCATCGTGCTCACGCTTCAACAAGTATTATAGCAAAATTTTTTGACAAAGAAAATAAAATGTTCGGATTTTTGATGGAAAAAGAAATAGAAGCATTAAATAAAGTAATGAAAGAAAAACAAAAGCCTTTTACTGCAATAATTGGTGGAGCTAAAATATCTACAAAAATTGGAGTAATAAAAAGTCTATTGCAAAAAGTTGATAATCTTATCATTGGCGGTGCAATGACCTTTACATTTATCAAGGCACAAGGAGGTAATATTGGAGCATCATTATATGAACAAGATATGCTTGCTGTTGCACAAGAAATACTCTCATTGGCACAAGAACTTAATGTAAATCTAATATTACCTATTGATAGCCTCAATGGAGACAAATTTGCTTCCGATGCAATGATAACAATGAGTGATATAGATAAAATTCCTAACGGATGGATGGGATTGGATATAGGTCCTAAGTCTATAAAAAAATTTGGAGAAGCAATTTTACAATCTAAGACAATACTCTGGAATGGACCAGTAGGTGTTTTTGAATTCGAAAAATTTGCAAATGGAACAAAAGCAATAGGGCAATACATAGCACAAGCCACTGAAAAAGGTGCATACTCCCTAATTGGAGGAGGAGATACTCTATCCGCTGTAAATAAATTTAATATGGCAGATAAATTTAGTTATATATCCACAGGTGGAGGTGCTCTCTTAGAATATATAGAAGGAAAAGAACTTCCTGGAATAAAAGCTATTTTAGAATAAATAAACTCTGATAGGGGACATAAAAGTCCCCATTCTATTTTTAGTAATTAACTGAAAATAAGTTAAAAACATATCTAATTTATCTTTTGCTCAAAACCTTATAAATTAAAGCAATCCAATTATAATAAATACGAAGCAAACTTTATAGCCCCTTTGCCATATGCCGAAAGTATTATCATTTTACAAAGTATCTAAGATAAATATTGCACAATGGAAATTACTTTAAATCTAAAAAATTTAACAATAACAGAACAAATTGTCTTTTATAGCCTTATAATTAGCTTTGCAATAGAACTTTTCTATATCATTTTCTTTTATCTAAGATTTCTATTAAAAAAATTTCCGAAAACAAAAGGAGCAAATCTCCCCGTCTCAGTAATAATCGCTGCAAAAAATGAAGCAGAAAACCTTCGTAAATTTCTTCCCAGTATCTTAGAACAAAATTATGACAATTACGAAGTTATAGTCGTTAACGACGCTTCCTCTGACGATACAGAAATAATCTTGGCAGAACTAAAACAAAAATATAAACATCTATATTTTACAAATATACCTGAAAATCAGCAATTCAAACACGGAAAAAAATTAGCTCTATCAATAGGTATTAAAGCTGCAAAAAACGAATTCCTTATTTTTACAGACGCTGATTGTAAACCCCTTAGTAAAAACTGGATTAAAAGCATTGTTGCTAACTTCGACGAACAAACAATTTTCGTAATTGGCTACGGAGGATATTTCGCCCAAAAAGGACTACTTAATAAACTCATACGCAGCGATACAGTTCAAATAGCTATAACATATTTTTCCTTTGCAAACGCAGGAATTCCCTATATGGGCGTAGGCAGAAATATGGCATACAGAAAATCCTTTTTTAACAAAGTACAAGGTTTTAAAGATCATTGGAACTTATTATCCGGCTCAGACGACCTTTTTATAAATAAATACGCAAACGCTAAAAACCTGAAAATAGAAATTTCACCCGAAAGCCTCGTCAAATCTATTCCTAAAAATAAATTCAAAAACTTTGTAAATCAAAAAATTCGCCACTTTTCAACTGCCCCATATTATAAATTCAAACACAAACTACTTTTGGGTATAGAACTGCTAATGAGAATTATATTCTTCACTACTGTAATAACTTCTTTTTTTATACCAAAAATCACGCTATGGGCTATAATTTTATTTATAATTCGTTTCATCCTCTTGATTTGGGTATATACAGCAGCAAACAAACGTTTCCAGGAAAAAAATATTCTAATTATGGAAATTTTTTACGACTTTTTCCAACTATTTTTCAACTTATACATCTATATAAAAAAAAGCCTCAGTAAAAACAAAAATTATTATGTATGGAAATAAAAATCAAAAAACTTTTTTATAAACTTAGAATTTACCTCTCTATATGAAAAAAAATAACAAAAATATCAATACAAACAATAATTACCAAGCTGATTATAAACTAATTGCTAAAATAAAAGAAGGCGACGACAAAGCATTTGAAGAACTAATGAATAAATATTACAATAACGTTTTCCATACAATAAAACGCCTCGTAAAAAACGAACAAGACGCAGAAGATTTAACCCTGGAAGTTTTTGCCAAAATATATTATAACATTGATATGTTTATTCCTTATAGCTCATTTAATAGATGGCTATTACGTACAGCATCAAACTATGCAATAGACTTCCTAAGAAAAAAGAAAATGAAGGATGTCTCCGAAACTGTAAATAAAGACGATACAAATATTATAGACTTAATGGGTAGCGAAGAACTAAACCCAGAAGAAAACCTCATTAAACAACAACAACTTGAATCACTTCAACGAATAATAGATGAATTACCACCTAAGGACAAAGAAATCATTAAACTTAGATTCTTTGGAGACCTCTCTTATAAAGATATTGCAAAAAAACTAAATGTACCCATCGGAACAGTAAAAGCAAGATTGCATAGAGCAAAAAAACTTTTATTAGTACTAATAAAAAAGAAAACAAAATAATCAAAATGAAAACTACAGTATTTTTTTTAATCCTAACAGTTATATTTATTTCCTGTCGGCAAGAAAAATCAAACTCTTTCCCTTACGAAAAAGGAAAAATAATCCTATTAAAAAATAGAAATGACTCAACAGAGCAATACTATGCCTATTTCCCGAAAGAATATGTAAATGACGGTACATATCCAATAATAGTAGGCTTTGATGCACATAAAAATGGACTAAAATTCGTTAAAAAACTAAAATTTATTGCAGATAAATTAGGAATTGCCTTGGCAGGATCTATGAACTTCGAAAATAACCACCCTCAGGCAGAATATATAGCCCAAATGCTATTCCGTGATATACAAAATCGCTTTAATATTAACTCAAAAGCCGAATTTATAGGTGGGTTCTCCGGTGGTGCACGCTTTGCTCAAATCTATGCATTCCAAAATAACGAAATTGACGGCGTCCTCTCTTTTTCCGCTGGTATATCTTTCAATACAATGCCTATGCATAGCTTCCCTATGGCTATAACCTTCGGAAAACAAGACTTTAATTACAGAGAAGCTATATACTCCGACCAAATAGCTCCAAAATTAAAAATCCCTCTCGCAATATTTACTTTTAACGGTAAACACCAATACCCAGACGATACCACCGCTGCAAAAGCTGTAATGTTTCTATATTCATATGCTATAAAACAAAAATGGATACCTAAGCAAAAAAATAAAATAAATTTCATCGAAAACTTCCTACAAACAGAATTTAAAAATGCCTCAGATATAAATAAATTTTATATAGCAAAAGAAGCAATAAGCATACTCAATGGAATTGCAAATGTTAATAAATATAAAAAATTTATTGATAACTTCGTAAAAACGCAAAAATTCAAAGCCTACATATCAAAAATGAACAAAATAAACTCAATAGAAAATAAACTAATGTCTCTTTACCCTTCATATTTTGAAAAAAAAGACATACACTGGTGGAAAATAGAAATAGAAAACCTCCATGAAAAAATCACAACAACAAAAGATCCTGACTTT
>CAZWVR010000088.1:0-9539 GCA_964637235.1 uncultured Bacteroidales bacterium
CAGAAAATGAAGCAGGCACAATAGGTAGCTATGGTTATGGATATAAATTAGTTAATGAAGGCGATATGTTTGTATTCAAAACACAAGACGGACGCAAAGGCGTACTTCGTGTAGTAGAGCTTTCTAACCCAAATCCTGGTAAAAATGATACAAAACTTACCGCAACAATGAAGTTTGACGTTATTTATCAATTGCCTTCTGCATCTACCAAATAAGAACTAAGAAACTCTAAAAATACAGAGGCTGAGCGAGTTTATCATGAACTTTGGCTCAGCCTCTTTTTTTATCTCCACTTTCAATCTCTCCCTCTATACTTTTAGGTAATAGAAAAAGTATTACAGATTGAAAATTAGAGATTTAGCTTGCCAGCCTTATTATCTTAAAATAGACAATAGAAAAGATAGCAATATTCCTGTCTATCAAAGAATTAGGAATTTCTTATCGACTAAAATAGCTATGTTAGGGTTCAATTTACAAACTAAATATAAACTGTGAAAAACCAAGAGCATCAGAATTAAACTTTTAATCCTACGATAGTTATGTCATCAATCTGACTAAAACTTCCTTTCCATTCATAAAAAGTAGTAATAAGTAAATCTTTCTGATCTTTCAAAGGTAAATCCTGAATCATTGAAAGAAGTTTTTTAAAATTACCATAATTAAATTTTCTAAAATGTTTGCCACCTAATTGGTCATAATAACCATCAGAAAAAAGATAAAAAGTATCACCTTTCTGAATTTCAATCCATTTATTGGAGAAAGGCACATTGTTTTTTCTGCTATATCCCACTGGCATTTTATCAGCCTGCAATATAATCAGATTATTATCTCTAAATATAAACAAAGGATTATAAGCCCCAGCGAAATTTACCTTATTATTCTCAAAGTCGAATATAGCCAAAGCTATATCCATACCATCACGAATTTGGTTATCCTCTTTTTCTTGGAGTGCTATAATGATATTTTCTCTAAGAGTATTTAATAAATCTGCTGCTGAAACCTCTGGCTTATAATTAAGAATCTCATTAAGGAAGGCAATTCCTAACATGCTAAGGAAAGCCCCCGGAACACCATGCCCAGTACAATCAGCCACTGCTACAAGCAATTTATTATTAAAAAGTTTAAACCAATAAAAATCTCCGGAGACAATATCCTTAGGCATTGATATAATAAAATATTCAGAGAAGTAAGTTTTTAATATATCATCAGTGGGTAGCATAGCTGTTTGTATACGCCTAGCATAATTTATACTCTGTGTAATATATTCATGTTGCTTTTTAATTTCATCCCTTTGGCGTTTTATTTCTTCATTTTGTTTTCTTACTATCTCATTTTGTCTGCTTATTTCTTCATTTTTAGCCTTTAATATTTCATTCTGTTTTCGAATTTGTGCTGTTCTTTCTCTTACCTTTTCCTCTAATATTCGATTTTCGCGTTCTAATCTCTTTGTTCTCAAATAAGCGAAAAAAGCAATTAAAAATATTAAAAATAATACAAAAAGCGCTTGAAACCATATATTCTTATAAAAAGGAGGTCTTATGACAATTGTAATTATATAAGGGTGACTCAATAAATCAAAAACATTTTTAGCCCGTATATAAACCAAATATTTACCATCGCTTAAACCTGTAAGTTCAATATAAGGCTTACTAAACCACTCACTCCATTGATCTGGCTCATTTACAGAATGTTTAATCTGATATTGGAATAAAATTCCATTGTTTTTTATTAAAAATGGAGATGTTAAGAAAATTTTAATTTTTCCACGTTGTTTATATGTAATTCTCACTGTATCAGAATAAAATATCAGACTATCTCCAATAGTTATTTTTTCAACAAATATGTTAGGTTCTTTCTGTTGAATTATATTTTGAGGTTTTAATTTGTAAATACGGTTGTATTTATCTACAACCCATAAATTATTAGCCTCATCCACTCGCAGATTAGTAATATTTTCAAAAAGATTCAAATATTTAATTCGTATAGAATCTACACTAATAGCACCCAAGTAATACCATCTACCGTACTCTTTATACCATGCAATATTATACTGCGAACTAATAAAATTCATATTGGGAATACCATGCTTATCAAACTTTTTAACTGTTGCAAAAGTATCTAACTTTGGCATATAGCGATATACACCTTCTGAAGTCAAAAATAAAAGTCTATGCGAATGCCTCAGGTATATTATTTTAACAGGATCTAAAAATACAGGACTAATAGAATAATAAGCAATTTTGTTCCTATTTTTCAAAGAAATTTTATATACAAATCCCTGCGTACCCAACCATAAAGAAGTATCTGTTTCTACCAGAGATATAATTTCATCATTTAAAGTTTTTGCTGAAATAATCAAATGAGGTTTTATATTCTTATCCGTCAAATTCAGGAATTTAAGTCCCTCATTATCTTGAAAATAAATGCCCTGTTTATTATTGGTGATAAAAATCTGAGAAATAAAGCCCTTATATACTAACTTTGCGGAAAAATTATCTATTTTATAAATACCATTTATAGTTGCTAAAAATATTGAGGAATTAAAACGAAATAGCTTACGAGGAGTTCCTTTTATATCAGAAATTTTTTTATAATAAAAGAATGGAAAAACAGACTTTTGCTTCTTTATTTTTATTCTTTTTCTCTTGATTATTCTATGCTTTATAACTACTTGATTATTAAGACTATCTGTTTTTACCGTATCAGTTTTTTGAACACTAACAGATAAAGTTTCTGGCTGTTGCTTATTTTTTTTCTTTTTCCTTTTAAACCAACTAACTATCTTGCTAAAAAAAGAGCGCTTTTGTTTTCTCTGTTCTTGGATATTTTGAGGTTGCAAATTAACATCAGGCTGCTGAGAAGTTTCTATAGAACTGGAAGTCCGAACAGCAACATTATTCTGATTCTGAATTATTTTTTGAACTTCTGTTGTTACTGTCTTTATTTCCCTTTGGGAATAAGTCTTTGTTAAATAATACAAGCCATTTGAGGTCATCACATATAAGACAGAATTATAATACAAAGTACTTAATACCCTCCCTTGCAAGCCGATGTAATTATAATTTATCAATGGTAATGATAAATCAAATCGTGTCAAACCAAACTTATGAGCAATCCATAAACCATTGTCTTTGTCCAGAAATACATTATAAATTTCATTATCGGGTAAGCCATTATTTATATTTAAAAGGAGTATAGGTTTGGATGAATTTTTATCTATAATTATAGCACCATTTGTAAGTGTAAGAATAATCATATACTTTTCAGAAAGATTGACACCATTATATATAAAGCTATTTTTTATATAATTACGCTTTTCTTTAAAAAAAGATTTTAAAGTTTTACCATCGTATATATATAAACTGTCATTATTTGTGGCAAATATTGTTTTTTTCCCAAAAGGTAAAGAAAATAAAATGTCAAAATTCTGGGATAATGGAAAAACATTTAAATGCTCAATATTTTGTTTACTGAGTTTATAAAAACCGGAATTTTTCTTAAAGACATATATCTGCCCATTGAGCTTAATAATTCCACCAAGATTAAGATTTTGCGAATTAATTAAGGAATAATCAAAAACATCGTTTCTGTCAATACGACAGATAAATCCATTTGTATATATATATAAGTCTGTATCAGTAGTAAGGATTTGAATATTTGAAGGGAAAATTCGGATATTTTTAACTATTTCAATAATACTATCAGCTTTTATAGGACTAATCAGAGAAATTGAATTATTGCATATTACAAAGATATTTTTGGTAAGAGTATCTCTAAATAACTTTAAAGGAACACCAGAAGTTGGTATAAATTTCCAAGTAATACCATCAAAAATATAAATACCCTTTCGAGTGGCAAAATACATTTTACCAATATCATCTTGCGTTATAGAAAAAACTATATGTCCAAAAGAATTATTTATTAAAAATTGAGAGGAATAAGGGATACCTTCAAGATCTATTGGTTTTTTAGACAGATTCTGTTTATTATCTATAAAAGGAATAGAAGCAGAAACAAACAGGAGTAGAATAAATAAATATTTCAGTTTCATTGTTAATAAATTTCAGGTCTATAAAAATGTCCCATAAATATAATAGAATTTGTCTCTTTATTCTTTATTAAAAAGAAAAAAGGATGATTTATATCCATAATAGTAGCACCAGTTTTATCCGCCTCTTTGTATATATCAATCTTTAATGGAGGTAAATTTTGCACTTCTGAAGTCACAGACAATTTAGTAAAAATCAAAAACTGATTTAAATGTACCAATTTATGTATCATATTCAAAAAATATCCACCCTTTGAAAATACCGAAAACATAAATTTATTAAGTTTATCGTTCAGCGGAACAGTAGTTTTTATAGTAAATGCCGGTAATAGTAATCTAATTCTTTTTCTTTGCATTGTGGAAGTCCATAATAAATAATCATCGTATGTAAAAATAGTATCAAAATCTTGAATATCATAATTTTTTTTAGGTAAAATAATCTGCATTGCAAAATGACGATCTTTGTATGGCAATTGGATTATTTGAAATTTTTCGCTTTCCGTATATTCAAAATAGTCATCAATAGTATAATATAGGATAGGTTTAGTTTTTCTACCTTCATTATCAAGTATAAAAGGATGATACACAATTGCAGTAAAAGGATTCTGCCATTGACCTGTAAATTCCGAGGCACTAATTAAAAATAAAGAAATATTTTCATCTAAGAAGTCAGGTGTTATTATATCCTCAAAACCTTTATTTTTAAGATATTTATTGATATCGTCAGCTATTTGATTTTTCGATTTAGTAAAATCCACAGGTATAAGTGTATCATTAAGTAAAAACTTTATCTGCTGTTTATAAGTTTCAGAAAGTTTATCTCTGAGTGAATCCTCATAAAAAAGACACATCGCATATTTAAAATGTGTCTGTATAGAATTAAAATTCTTAATTATTTGAATAAGGCGTTTAAAATAAGCACTCTGTAATTTTTTATCATTAGCATAATTAAAAGTATTAATAACCTGCTTAAAAGTACCGTGAGTTGTTGCATAATATAAAAAGGCAGCTGCATTATATGTAAAATAAGGAGAAAATACTTGATTTTCAGGTTTATCAATAATCTGTTTATAAAAAGAAAATGTCCAATGATTATAATTATCAAAAAAGGCTGAATAATCCTGAGCAAATACGTAAAACGGCAAAATAAAAATAATTAGTATGAAACGCTTCATTACTTTGTTTTTAATATGAAAAATCAAAAAATATGCCGAGGAAAATTCTATAACTTTTTAACATAACAATAAAATAGCTTTCTTGGTTAAATAAAATTTTCGTTTTATCTTTGGTTTCTACAAACAAACAAGATGAAAAGAATTTTACTTATATACCTTATTCTTTTTTCAATAGAACTTTTTGCTCAAAATAATCAGATTGATAGCTTATTAAAATTATTACCCCAAGCAGATACAAAAACAAAAATATCATTATATTTCAAACTTATAGAAATTAGTAATATAAAACAAAAAAGTAAATATATCACGGAGGCAGAAAATATCATAAAAAAACTCCCCTCATCAGCAGAAAAATTTGATTATACATTGAAATTAGCAAATTACTATATCAAAGACAATCAAAAATATAAAGCTTTTAATTTATATCAATATTCAAAAACAATTGCAGATTATTTAAATAATGACTCTTTAAAAGCCGTAGTTTATCATAGATTGGGCAATTTATACATTTTCACCTATAATTATGATTCTGCTTTAATAATGTATCAAAAATCTTTGGATATACGAGAGAAAATCCACGATATTTCAGGTATTGCAGCTATAAACAATAACATAGGGACAGTTTACTGGAATTTAGAAGACTATAATAGCGCTTTAACTTACTATAAAAAAGCCTTACAATATTATCAAAAACTTAAAGACAGCAATGATATCCGTCTATCATACAATAATATAGGAGCCTCTTTCTATGCAATAAATAAATTAGACTCCGCAAAAGTATACTATCAGAAAGCTTTAAGAATAGCAAAGAAATTAAAGATAGCAGATGCAATAGCAACATTATATAATAATTTAGGTAGCTTAGCTGATAAGAAAAAAAAACACAGAAAAGCTATTGCCTTATTTTTAAAATCAAGAAAATATACAAATGCGAATTCTTATAAAGACTTAACTAACATATATATTAATTTAGCAAATGAATATTTAATATTAAATAGATTGGATAGTGCAAAATTATATTTAGATAGTGCATATATACTTTCAAAAAAATATAAAATATATGATAAACTCTATAAAACAGAATTTTTCATCGCACAATATTATAATAAATTAAAACAATATGATTCTGCCTATATATATTTATTAAAATACATTGCTCTGAAAGATTCTATAAAAGGTATAACTATTCAAGAATATATAAGAAAACTTGAAACGAAATATGAAACACAAAAGAAAGAGAAAGAATTATATATACAAAAACTGAAATATGATCAAGAAAAGCAAAAAAATAGACTTCTTACAATATTTTCAGTTATATTTATTATTTTGATAATCATACTACTTATGTTAATTCGAAAGATGAGACATCAAAATATAAAACTAAAACAACAGAAAGCAGAAATATTACAACAGAAAGAAGAAATTTTAACCCAAGCAGAACAACTTAAGCAAGCTTTTGATAATATAGAAAAACAAAACAAAATAATTAAAGAAGTTAATAAACAACTTAAAGATAGTATAGAAGCTGCACAACAGATACAAGCAGCAATGCTTCCCTTCAAAGAAACGTATGAAAAATATTTTGAAACATTTATAATATATATGCCTAAGGACATAGTTTCTGGAGATTTTTACTGGTTTTCAAGATACTATATTGAACATCAAGGGCATAAATATTTATATGCAGCAGTAGCAGACTGTACCGGACATGGGGTACCAGGAGCATTTATGTCAATGATAGGATTCAGAATGTTTGACGATTTAATCTATACCAGAAAAATAATATCACCTGCGGAATTTCTGGAAGAACTGGACAAACTTATTAAATATGCTCTAAAACAAGATATTAGCGAAAACAAAGATGGTATGGACGTTGCCATTGTCAGATTTGAAAAATTACCTGAGGATAAAATAGATGTAGTTTTTGCAGGAGCAAAAAGAGATTTAATATATTACGATCCTTTTGAGAAAAAACTAGCCCAAATAAAAGCTACAAGGCGCTCAATAGGAGGAGGTATAAGCAAAGCTAAACTAATACCATTTGAAAATAAACAATTTATCGCATCCAAGGAAACTATATTTTATATGTACTCAGATGGTTTTACTGACCAAAATAATGCTCAAAGACATAGATTTGGAAGCCATAGATTACTTGAAATTCTGCAAGAAATTGCACATCTTCCTTTAGAAAACCAAAAACAAATATTAGAAACAACATTAAAAAACTGGATGCGCGGAACTTTTCAACGCGATGACATAACATTCATCGGTCTAAAACTTAAATAGATATAACTATGAAAACAATTGCCCTCGTAGCCCATGATAATAGAAAAAAAGATTTAATAGAATGGGTTGAATGGAATTGGAAAAATCTCATAAATCACAAAATTGTATGTACAGGTACAACAGGACGTTTAGTAGAAAAAACTCTAAAAGAAAAAGTAGGTGAAAATATAAAAGTCAACATCACAAAGCTTAAATCGGGACCACTCGGAGGAGATCAACAATTAGGAGCCCTCATAGCAGAAGGCAAAATAGATATCTTTATTTTTCTATGGGATCCTATGCAGCCACAGCCTCACGACGTTGACGTAAAAGCGCTGCTAAGAATTGCCACACTCTATAACATCCCAACCGCATGCAATCGATCTACTGCTGATTATATAATATCATCCGCATTATTTGAAGACGATAATTACAAACCTATTGTAAAAGATTACTCAGAATATCTAAATAGAAATATCAACTTATAGATTTTCTAAATAATTTGAAATAAAAAATCCGTCTTTTGCGTATGCATTGTTGGAAAAAAAGGATATCTAAATAATCAAGAATATCATATATTTTTACAATATTTAGAAATTGTATTGCAGTAAAAGAAATAAAAAAAATATAAAAAAATAAAAAGGGGACGCCTTTCCAGACGCCCCCTTACAATTATTAGCGTATAATTTAATATTTAAGTTCTGCTAAACGCTTATAATAATTCCAACGCCAACGAGCGTCTTCTTCTGCTTTTTTGAATAATTCTTCTGCATGTTCAGGGAATGTACGCATTAGAGCACTAAAACGAGTTTGTTTAAGCATCCACTGGCGTAATTTAGAGAAATCAGGTTCTTTGCTATCCAGTTTCAAAGGATTTAATCCTTGTGCTTCACGTCTTGGGTCATAACGATAAAGTATCCAAGCACCAGCTTCTACTCCCTCCTTCATAAATGATTGCGCATATCTCATATCAACTAAACCGTGAGCTATACAAGTAGAGAAAGCGACTATTATTGACGGACCATTATAACTTTCAGCCTCTTTTACAGCATTGAAATATTGTCCCATATTTGCGCCCATAGCTACGGAAGCCACATATACATATCCATAAGTCATAGCCAATGCACCAAGATCTTTCTTTCTAATAGGTTTACCAGAGAAAGAGAATTTTGCAGCAGCTCCGGTTGGCGTAGCTTTTGATGTTTGCCCACCAGTATTAGAATAAACCTCTGTATCAAGGACTAATATATTAACATTTGCACCTGATGCTAATACATGGTCTAATCCTCCATATCCTATATCATAAGCCCAACCGTCACCACCAATGATCCATACAGATTTTTTAACTAAGTAATCCTTCAATGAAAGTATTTCTTTTGCTATCTGGCTTCCGTCTTTTTCAAGAGCCTCTATTATTTTATCATAAGCTTGTCGGCTGGCATTATAATCATCTTTTGATTGAAGCCAGAGATTAGCAGCTTCCTTTAAAGTATCGGAATAATCTCCTGAGAGGATTTGCTGCATTCTTTGTTCAAGTCTTAAATGCATTTTTTGATATGCCAAAGCTATACCATATCCATATTCTGCATTGTCCTCAAATAGAGAATTAGCCCAAGCCGGACCCTTACCAAATTCATTAGCACGATATGGTGTAGAAGGCGCAGAAGCTCCATATATAGATGAACAACCAGTAGCATTAGCAATGGTCATATGATCACCATACAATTGTGTGACAAGTTTAATATAAGGAGTTTCGCCACAACCTGGACATGCACCATGAAATTCAAACAAAGGTCTAGCAAACTGGCTATTTTTAAGAGTTTTATGAGTATCTACTGTATCAGTCTTATATCCAACTTCTTTATCTAACCAGTCAAACAAGCTTTGTTTATCTTGTTCTTCTTCAAATGGGGTCATTTCCAGAGCTTTATTACCTTTTCTACCGGGACATACATCTACACAGACGCCACAGCCTGTACAATCATCAACACTAACAGCTATTGTATAATAATATCCCTTAATACCGACAGCTTTAAGAACACTACCGCCTT
>CAZWVR010000089.1:0-9501 GCA_964637235.1 uncultured Bacteroidales bacterium
TTTCTTTACAAACAGTGACTCAGGGGCTGTCTAAAAAGTTAAAAACAAAAAAAATATTGAGACTATAATATATTGATTTTCAATTTATTACTACTCATATCCCCTCTAATTACAGACAGAGGGGGAGTTTTTTGACAGCCCCTCTCTTTATTTTTAGTTCTCTTTTAGGTATTGTTCCATTCTTTTTTGCAATGTATCCATTTGTTTTTGCAGTTTTTCTACTTTGGGGTGTTTTTTTATTTCCTCTTTTATCTCCTCAATTTCTTTTATCAATGCTTCTATTTTTTGTTCGCTATACTGCTGTGTTTTTTGATAAATTTTTTCGGCAGTTTTGTCTGGAATGTCTTTTTCAAGTGCTTTATCTATGGCAGAAACGAATTTTTCGCCCATAGTAGCTGCAAAACCAACAGTTGCAAACACTACTTTTTTAAGTAAACTCATTTCTCTTCAAGTTTTTTTATTCTCTCTTCAAGTTCAGCAACTTTTTTCTCCAATTTTTCAAGGTCTTTTTTCTTTGCTATTTTCATATTTTTTACTCTTTTATCCACAAATTCCTTCAACTGTTTTTCGTAGGTTTCTTTTTTCTGTTCAACTTTTTTCACAAAATCCTCAACAAGTTTTTTACCTTCCTCTTTTGTAAGTTTTTTTTCTTTGATAAGTTCGTCAACTTTTTTTTGTAGGTTTTCTTTTGCTTCTGAAATTAACCCCAAACCTGCAAATAAAATCTTTTGTAAGAGTTTGTCATCTTTATTTTCCATAATTTTTATTTTTTAATTCTGCCTCAATTTACAATTTTATATGCATAAAGGCAAATCTTAATGTAGTTTTTTGACAAAACAATTTTGCAACTTTATTTTTTTAGCATATCTATCAATAAAAAAAATGAAAAAAGTTTTCGCTTTTCTGTCTGTGATTTTTCTACTTTTGGGAATATCACAAGCACAAACGGTTAGATTTTCTTATCATTTTGAAAATCTACAAGTCATTTCACAAGGAGATTATCAATTAGTTTATTTTGACGGAACGAGGCAACTGGGCGAGCTGGGCAAGCCTTCTTTGCCATTTATGCCAGTAAAACTCCTATTGCCGCAAGGAACGGAAATTAAAGATTTTCAGATTGTTAAGAAAAACAAAATTACGCTCCCACAAAAAATCAATCTTTATCCTACACAAGCAGTGCGTCCTTTAAGTGCTGGTAAAAGCGGAATTTTTCACAAAGATCAAAAGACTTATACATTAGAAAAGTATCCGCAAAAAAGCACTCTTAAACTCTCAACAGAATATATGAATGGCTTTTCTATTGCTTTGGGAAGTTTCTCACCTGTGGAATATAATCCTGCAAAACAAGAACTCTCTTATTATCAAGATGTTGAAATTATTATCACATTGAAAACTTCTGAAAAATCGCGTAAGGCTTCGCAGATGCTAAGCAATAGAAAAGATGTATTAGACAAAATCAAAAATTTTGTTCAAAACCCGCAAATGATAGAGAAATACAACTTAGCACAAAATAAAGACATAACAGACGATTACGAGGTTTTAATAATTACAAACAACTCTTTTGCCAATAGTTTTGGAGATTTACAAAACTTGTATTTAACACACGGTTTACGCTCGCAAGTAGCTACTGTTGAAAATATAAATTCCACGATGCAAGGAAGGGATTTACAGGAGAAAATACGCAACTACATCATTCAGGAGTATCAAAATCATAATATTGAATATGTTTTACTGGCAGGAGACGTAAGCATTGTTCCATATCGTGGTTTTTATTGTTCTGTAAACTCTGGTGGACAGATATACGAAGATGACAACATTCCCGCAGACTTATATTATTCAGCACTTGATGGCACTTGGAACAGTGATAATGACAACCTCTGGGGCGAACCTGACGAGGACGACCTACTACCAGAAGTAGCAGTAGGGCGTTTGCCTTTTGAAACTACTACGGAACTACAAAATATGTTGCACAAAGTGCTTTCATACCAAATAAGTCCTGTTGTAGGGGAGCTCAATAGACCACTTCTTGCTGGTGAATATCTCTACGACAATCCTGAAACTTGGGGAGCTGACTATTTACGCCTACTAATAGGACACCACGAAGACAATGGCTATACTACTGACGGAATACCAAGAACAACTCCTTATGATTCCCTATTTGACCAAAATAGTTCTTGGAGTGGACAAGACATAATAAACGCAATAAATCAAGGACACCCCTTTGTCCACCATGTCGGGCATTCAAACAGCGACTATATGATGAAATTATACTCCTCTGACATTACTGATGCAAACTTCTCAAATGTTGATGGAACCACTCACAATTACACATTAGTATATTCACACGGGTGTATATGTGGAGCATTTGATAATGACGACTGCATAGCAGAACAAAGTCTTAAAATAAGCAAGTTTGCTGTTGCAGAGTTAGTAAACTCTCGTTATGGCTGGTTTGACGAAGGAACTACCGAAGGACCTTCGGAACATTTACACAGGGAATATGTAGATGCTCTATATCACGACAAAGCTTATCAAGTAGGTATGGCAGAACTATACTCAAAAATAGCCACAGCACCTTGGGTAAATCAAGAAAATGAATTTGAACCAGGAGCACAACGCTGGTGTTTTTATGACCATAATGCATTGGGAGACCCTGCAATGAACATTTGGACAGATAATCCTTATGATATTACTGTCAATTATCCTTCTGAGTTTGTTATTGGCTACGATGCTAATCAGGTAGATATTAGCTGCGACCAGCCTGTTTACGCTACTTGTGCCGTCGTTCAAAATGGCGTACTTGTTGGTAGAGGCTACACTAACGGAAATAACACTGCTGAGGTAGAAATTTGGACTAATGCAACCCCCGGACAAGCAACTCTCTATGTTTCAGGATACAATATATTGACACAGCAATACACTGTAAACATCGGAAATGCACAAAACGCACTTATTAGTGTAAGCAATATTGCTATTGAGGATAATGATAATCAGGAGATTAACTATAACGAAACAATTTCTTTTGTCTTTACTTTGCATAATATAGGCTCTCAGCAAGCCACAAACGTAAGCATCACTGCTTCAAAACCAACAAATAATAACAATTATCAAATTATTTCCAGCACTGAAAATGTAGGGACAATAGATGCAAATCAAGAAGTAGAAACACAAGGAAATATAAGAATAAAAGTTAAGTATCCTACTGATTATCAAAAAGATACTATTGTTTTCAATATTCATTCAGACCAAAACGATATAACAAAAACCTATATATTCCGCTACCATACACCGCATTTTAAACTGCAAAATATTAGCATAACTGAAACAAATGGAAATGGCAATGGCTACCTTGAACCTGGGGAGCAAGGACAAATAACTTTCACAATAGAAAACGACGGGCATGGCATAGCTTCCGCAGGAACATTTACTCTTAATGTGGAAAATACAGGCATAAATATAGACAACACAAATGTTTCAACCGAGCCAATAGCCAGTGGCGAAACATTCTCGCAAACTTGCAATATAACGGTATCTGATGACTATAATCAAACTCAACCGTTAAACTTAACAGCCAGATTGCAGACTAACGGCTACTACATAAACATAACCGCAGAAATACCAATAGGTCCCATATCGGAGGATTACGAAACTGGCGACTTCACAAAATTTGACTGGCAAAGTAGCGGAGATAGCCCTTGGGTAATAGACCAGAGCACAGTTCACACAGGAGATTATAGTGCTAAATCGGGAGATATTACAGACAATCAGCATTCTGATATGTATCTAACACTCAATATTTTAACTGACGGACAAATATCCTTTTACCGCAAAGTATCATCCGAAAGTGGCTGGGATTATCTGAAATTTTACATAGACGGCACAAAAATCGACGAGTGGTCAGGAGAACAAGACTGGCAACAGGAAACCTACAATGTTTCGGCAGGAGAGCATACGTTTAAATGGACTTATGTAAAAGACGGTTCAGTAAGCGACGGACAAGATTGTGGCTGGATAGATGATATTACTTTTCCGCCTATTGGCATTTCAAATGTTGAAAATGGAACAGATACAACCGCGTATGTAAATACACTGCAACGCTTTGCAACCAAAATATATCCTAATCCTTGTACAGACTACATTACATTTGAGTTTGAAGCAAAACAAAGTGATAACGTTGTCATTTCAATATACGACTTGCAAGGACACGCAGTTTTGAAACAAGTTAAATCTGCATATAAAGGCGAAAATGTTATTATGCTACCAGTAAACGAATTGCAAGCAGGGATATATATTTGGCAAATTATCATTGACGGCAAATTTGCAAATGGCAAATTTATAAAGGAATAAAAGACAATAGAGCTTATAATAGTCTAAGCATTGCGTGAGGGGGCGGAGCGATATGAGGCGCAGGCAATGCCGTAAAAATGCTTTGCGGCGGAGGCTGAGCGATAGCGAAGCCCCACGCACGCAAAAACAGGCGAAAAATTTAGGCAGGCGAGTTGTCCGCCGCAGGCGGCTACCGACCTGCCTTATTTTTTGCCTGTGAATGCATTTTTAGGCATTGACAAGCCGAATACAAGCGAAGCACCCGACCGCCAATGCGGAGGTGTAGCGTCGGCGGAGGGCACGCCCTAAAAAAAATGTTACTTTTTATCTATCAAATCGTTAAAAAAGAAAAAACTATGAGAAAACTAATTCTTCTGTTTGTGGGGTTAACTATATCTCTATTTTCATTCGCCCAAAATGACACTGTAAAAATCTATCTGGGCAACAAAGAAATGATAATCATAACTAAACAAAAGCACATCAAAGAAGAAATTGATACCCTACAAAAAGGCGCCTCATACTTCAAAAACAAAATGCAAGAAGTACAAATTAAAATAAGCTCTATTCAAGATTCTCTTGACAGTATAATGCAGCTAAGTATGAACGATTCACTAAGCCATTTATCCGATAGCTTACAACAAGAATTAAAAAAAGAATTAGCAAAATTAAATGCACTGCAAAAAGGTTGGGAAGACATAAATAAATCCATCGAACAAATGCAAAAAGAATTAGAAAAATTATACTCCGATACTGTATACCAATATAGCGCCCCGAAATCAAAAAATGAATGCGAAGAAAACGATGAAGCTGATAATACAAGCTCTTTCTCTGGACATATGACCCACATATATATATTTATGCCCTCAATAACACAAGATTTTAAAACACCCCAACCGGAAACCTTTCTTAAACAAGACTATTCCAAAAGTTTCTCCTTTGCATTTACCATACCTATTGAAACAATAAAACTGTGGAATAAAGGAGGCATTGTTTTCGGAGCCGGAGTGCAATGGAGAAATATAGCTCTTGCTAATAAATTCAAGTTCCATAATAACAACCAACTAATTATCAGTAATATAGATAGCAATCTAACTATTGAAAAAACTAAAATTAAGACAGTATCAATAATAGCGCCTGTATTATTTGAAATTCAGTTAAGTCATAGGAAAAGAAATCCCTATATACAATTAGGAATAGTAGGCGAATATGCATTCAAAAGATTTCATAAAATAAAATTCAAAGAAGCAAAAGGGCAGTCTATAATAAAAGATCCACTTGAAGATCTAATAAATCCATTTTTACTTCAAGCCACTGCACGAATCAATTTCAATAATCTGCTTTTCTATGTGAATTATAATATATTGCCGTTTTTCAAAAATACAAATAACGTTATAGTTAGGGAATATCATCCTATAAGTATAGGCATAGGCTTCTAAAACAATCATTGCATTTTCTCATACACCTAAGGGAGAGGGCGAGATTGCTATTCTCGCCCTTTTAATTTTTCATTATTATGATGTCTATCTTTATCTCTTAAAGTTTTTTTTCGCAAATTATTTTCAATAGCAATAGTCAAATCAATCCCTGTCTGATTAGCTATACACACTGCAACAAAAATAACATCTGCCAGTTCATCAGCTAAATCAGCAGTATCTCCATCTTTAAAAGACTGTTCTCCATATTTTCTTGCAATAATTCTGGCTACCTCTCCTACTTCCTCCGTAAGTAATGCCATATTTGTTAAAGGATCAAAATATCTAACTCCATACTCCTTTATCCAGTTATCCACTTTTGTTTGTAATTCTTTGATTGTCATAAGTTTATATTTTTAAAACTATCACTAAAAACATTTGAAAAATAATGAATTAGATTGAGAATATTTCAAAATTCTCATTAGATAGTACCAAAGGCATAGGCACTCCAATGCAAATTTGAAATGGACATCATATCTCAAATAAGATTGTTCCTTTTAAAAAAATCTTAATGCCCTTGTTGAGCTGCATTTTTATATGCTTCTACCCAAGACTTATCGCCGAGAGCTCGTATCAATAAAAATACATTTTCGCCCACTATAAGATAAGAGAGGGTATCCATATTGAATTCTCTATGCAAAATACTCATCTGGGCATAGGAAGGTCTATACTCTTTGCCTGCCCAGCCTTTGGGATTAAATGTAGGGTCTTTTATTAGATAAGGATATTCAGAATATCGCAATCTCCATAAATTTGACAATATATCCCTGACCTTTTCATAACAATACGAACTACGCCTTTTTTTTGGTAATGAATAAATCTCTGGACACACACCATATTTGAGAAAAAAATTTTCTTTCTTCAAATTAGCAGGAGAACTCTGCCTACCCATAGCTTGTAATATAAAATCTCTCTGACTTAAAGAATTGGCATATTCCAATACGTCTGTTTTGCGAGGTCTATAAAAAACATAATATTGCCCAAAACTACTAAAATCCATTATCAAACGAATACCAAAAACATAAAAATTTACAGTATCTCTACCCCGCTGGGCATACAAGCTTAATGAATATACTACACTCAAAAACAGTAAAATATATTTTTTCATTTTTTCTATAAAAACGTTTTTTTTTACACAATTGTATCAAATTTAATTATTTTTGCTAAAAAATAACGATGTCAATAATAGTTAAAAATCTTACAAAAATATACGGAACCCAACGAGCAATAGATAATATCAGTTTTGAAGTAAAAAAAGGCGAAATAGCCGGCTTTATAGGACCTAATGGAGCTGGCAAATCTACTACAATGAAAATTATAACAGGATATATACCACCTACCTACGGCAAAGCTTTCGTAAATAATATGGATATTTTTAAACATTCCCTTGAAATAAGACGCCAAATAGGCTATCTCCCTGAAAATAATCCACTTTATACGGATATGTATGTTAAAGAATTCCTAAATTTTGTAGCAGGAATTTACAAAATAAAAAATCGCAAGCAACGTATAGCAGAAATCATTGAATTAACCGGTTTAGAAAGAGAACAAAACAAAAAAATTGGTCAATTATCAAAAGGATACAAACAAAGAGTTGGACTGGCACAAGCATTAATTCATAACCCTTCTGTCCTTATTCTTGATGAACCTACAAGTGGCTTAGACCCAAACCAAATTATTGAAATACGAAATCTAATAAAACGCTTAGGTTCAGAAAAAACTGTTTTACTCTCTACCCATATAATGCAAGAAGTAGAAGCTATATGCGATAGAATTATCATAATTAACAAAGGCAAAATTGTAGCTAATGAAAAAAGCGAAAATATTAACAAAACCACAGAAGATAACTTCGTATTTCTCATTGAATTTGATAGTAAAATAGATAAAGCTCAACTTATGGAGATATCCCCCCAAATAACAAATATTAAAGCAATACGAGAAACAAAATTTATTATCGTAAGTAATCAAGACATCAGAAAACAAATTTTTGAGTTCGCAGTAAAAAATAAAACAGCAGTATTATCACTTCAAAAACAAGAAAAATCTCTGGAAGAAATATTCCGCGAGCTAACAGCAAAATAGAATTATGCCCGGCATTTACATCCATATACCTTTCTGCCGCAAAAAATGTTTCTACTGCGATTTTTATACTCAAATACCTAAAAATCAAGAAATTATTGATCAATATTTCAATGCATTATTCAAAGAAATTCAATTACGAGAAAACTTTTTAACAAAAAAAAGAATTCATTCAATATTTTTAGGAGGAGGAACCCCTTCTTTTGTTAAAACACAACTAATAGAGAAACTCTTTAATAACCTCGCTAAAATATATAATTGGTCAAAATATGTAGAAATCACTTTGGAAGCAAATCCAGAAGACTTGACAAAAGAATATATTAAAAATATTAAAAATTACACCCCCATAAATCGTATAAGCATAGGAGTGCAATCTTTTTTGGATAAAAATTTAAAATTTCTTGGACGAAATCACACTGCTAAAACTGCCATAACTGCTGTTGAAAATACAAAAAAATATTTCCAAAATATCTCCATCGACCTAATTTTCGGATATTCAGAGCAAAATATAAAAAATCTAAAATATGATTTAGAAACTTTCTTAAAATTAAACATCCCGCATATATCCACATATTCGCTTATCATAGAAAAAGGAAGTATATTCTATATCTTAACGCAAAAAAAACAGAAAAAATTTGAAACATCGGAAGAGAATTACGTAAAAATGTATAAAACTTTAACGCAAATATTAAAACAAAATGGATACATACACTATGAAATATCCAACTTTGCAAAAAAAGGTTTTATTTCTGTTCATAACTGGAACTATTGGAGTGGCGGCGAATATCTCGGCTTAGGTGCCGCTGCCCATTCTTACGACAAAAATTTTCGCTACTGGAACATAGCAAATTACATTAAATATATTCAACTAATTTCTAAAAATATACTACCCATCTCAAAAGAAAAACTCTCCGAAATAGACAAATTTAACGAATATATTTTAACTCGTTTAAGAACCTACAAAGGATTAAATATCAATGAATTAAAACAAAAATTTCCCCAATTTACTGCTTCGCTAACTCCTAAATTGCACTATTTAATAGAAAATCAGCTCATTATCAAAAAAAATAACTCCTTTCTACCAACTCTAAAAGGATATATGCTTAATGATTTTATAATAAAGACGTTAATAATAGCATAAAAATCTCAATTTTTTCAAAAACAGCCATATTATTAAAAAAATTTTTTTATATTTACCTTGGGTTAATTTTTCTTAAAAATGCAACTTTTTAATAAAAAAAATAATCTTTACTTTTAGCAAAAACTATAAACTATGAAAAAATTTTTAATCTTTTGCTCCATTATTTTTTATGCCTTTATAATAAAGGCACAATATTTTGATTATAATAAAAAATTTGCTGTTATCTCTCATCTAAAAGAAACTCAAACAATCGAAGACTTTACTCCTGTAAAACTACCATTTGAATTTAAGTTTGGGGACAAAGGATATTCCCAAATTTACATTTTCTCAAATGGTTGGCTCACTTTTGACAAGATTGAAAAAAAGGTCTATTCTCCAGACATTGCAAGATTGAAAACTTTTATAGCACCCTTTTATACCTTCAAAGCTAAAAATAAATTCTATAAAGTAAAAGTGCAAAAAGATAAAGACTTTATAGCCATA
>CAZWVR010000090.1:0-9356 GCA_964637235.1 uncultured Bacteroidales bacterium
TTATCAATATCGGGGTTATAGTGTAATTCATACATTACAGATGTGGCCAAGTGTCAGGAGGGGAGAGGAAAGGAATATTTTCCCATATCAGGAGGAAGCTGATGTAATGTTTAATTCCGCTTTGACATACGAATTAGGTGTATTAAAACGATATGTAGAACCTTTATTGAAAGAGGTGCCAGAAACGGAATATTATTATTCTGAGGCTCGTCGTTTGCTAAAATTTCTTTCATATTTTGTGCCTATAAAGGAAGATTACGAGATACCTCCTACATCTATATTAAGGGAGTTTTTAAGTGGTAGTTCTTTTAAATATTGACTAATTAGTGTAGTTATATTGTATAAATCATTGATTATCAATCTTTTTTATTATTTGACATTATTCAAAAATATTTTTTTATACAATTGAGATTTTTCTATTTTTGTATTCAATAAAAAAACTACAAATATGAAATTTATAGCTTCAAAAAATGAATTGCTTAGTAATCTTCAGGCATTAATTAAAGTTGTGCCAACCAGAGCAACGATACCTGCAATTGAAAATTTTTTATTTGAAATTTCAGGGAATGTACTAAAAATTACAGCAACAGATATAGAAACAACTCTGACTACCAAAATGGATTTGGAACTTGTGGAAGGAAATGGGAAAGTCAGTGTTGGAGCACGTAAATTGATGGATATTCTCAAAGAGTTTCCAGAACAACCTTTGACATTTGAATTTAATCTTGATAATCAGGAATTTAATATTATAACAGAATCTGGAAAGTACACATTGCCCACATTTGATGGGGAAGATTTTCCAACTCCGGCAGAACTTGACGAGAATGAAACAACAGAATTTTCTATTCCTGCTGATGTTTTATACAGATCTATATCTAAGACGTTTTTTGCTATCGGAGAAGATGAACTCCGACCACAATTAACAGGTATTTTTATCCAACTTAAAAGTGATGGGCTTACTTTTGTCTCTACTGATGCCCATAAATTGGTACGTTTTAAACGTATGGATTTTACTTTTGAAGAGGAATCTTCTTTTATTTTACCGAAAAAGCCCGCTGAGCTGATTCGTACTATAACCGCTAAAATAGAGGATGATATAATTATAAAGTTTGATAAGAAAAATGTAATATTTCAATTACCTAATTTTACACTATCAGCAAGGCTTATAGCTGGTCAATATCCTGATTATGAGGCAATAATTCCAATAAATAATGATAAAAAAGTGGATATTGATAGAGAGAGTTTATTGGGTACTATTCGGCGTGTTTCATTATTTGCTAATGAAGCCTCAAAGCTTGTAAAATTTAAGTTTGAAAACGATAGTGTTGAAATTTCAGCCCAGGATATTGATTTTTCTACTTCTGCATATGAAAAATTGCCATGTAGATATGAAGGTCAACCTATTGAAATTGGATTTAAATCTACCTTTTTAATTGAAATTCTTTCAAATTTAGAGGCTGCCCAAGTGACGATATCTATGAGTAATCCAGAACAAGCTGCATTAGTATATCCGACTGTACCTGAATATGAGGAGGAAGACGAGTTGATGTTAGTTATGCCATTAAGTTTATAGGAATAGGTATATCCAATAATCAGGGGAATAAAGCGGTTATTTATTGCCGTTTTTTCCCCTTTTTTTATTTTCTTCTTTTTTAAGCTTTTAACAAATATGATAAAAAACATTGTTTCCTTGTCAAATATTTTGTACTTTTGAGAAAAACATTTATGAATACAGCAGAGGAATATGATAAAATAATATCAGTTTGTGAGGATATTTATCGTAAAAAATTGCAGGATTATGGTCCTGCCTGGCGTATATTACGCCCGGAGTCATTAACAGATCAAATATATATAAAAGCTAATAGAATTCGTAATATTCAAATTACAGGTAAAAATTTAGTAAATGAGGGCATAAAAACTGAATTTATCGGAATAATAAATTATTCAATAATTGCATTGATTCAGCTTGAATTAGGTTTTGCAGATAAAGTTGATATTGATAATGAAAAAGCTCTTGAACTATATCGTAAATATTTTGAAAAAGCTAAGGAATTAATGTTAAAAAAGAATCATGACTACGGTGAAGCTTGGCGTCAAATGCGTATAAGTAGCTTTACAGATTTAATTCTGATGAAAATATTCAGAATTAAGCAAATAGAGGATAATAAAGGCAAAACTGTTGCTTCCGAAGGTATTGACGCAAATTATTATGATATAATCAATTACTCTGTTTTTGCTTTAATTAAACTTATTTTTCAATGAAGTTTTTATATAAAATTAGTAGAATAATTTTAGGCTTAGTTTTTATAGTTTCTGGCTTTTTAAAAGCGGTAGATCCCTTAGGAACGACATTTAAGCTTTCCGATTATTTTGTTCATGTTTTCGGTTTAGGAGAAATGTTTTCTTTTGCTTTAATTTTATCATTTTTATTGAATGCAATAGAGTTTTCCCTCGGAGTTATGTTGCTTTTTAATTTATTCCCCAAATTAAGTTCATGGTTATTTTGGGCTCTGATGGCAATTTTTACTCCGTTAACTTTATATTTGGCAATAAAGAATCCTATTACTGATTGTGGCTGTTTTGGTGATGCTATTAAATTAAGTAATTGGCAGACATTTTGGAAAAATATTATTTTCATTATTCTGTTTTTGCCTTTTCAATTTATGAAAAATAGATTTCCTCCTCGTTTTTCTTTAAAATGTCGTAAATTTATTCTTACCGTAACAGTGCTTTTGATATTTTCTTTTGAATTATACAATTATAATTATTTGCCGATTATAGATTTTAGACCCTATAAAGTTGGTGTTAATATTCCAGAAGCTATGGCAATTCCTGCCGATGCTCCTAAGGATGAATATCAAACAATATTGATCTATAAAAATAAACGCACGGGAGAAGTTAGGGAATTTACCGAGGAAAATTATCCATGGCAAGATACCAATTGGATGTGGCTTGATACAAAAACAAAATTGATAAAGAAAGGTTATCAGCCTCCTATACATGACTTTGCAATAGTGGATAGCTCTGGCAATGATATCACTGATTCTGTTTTGCATTTGCCTTATGCTATTCTAATTATTACTTATGATATTACCAAAGCTAATATAAGAGGCATAAGAAAAATTAAAAATTTAATCCCGAGACTCGCTTCTAATTTGCATGCTTCTGTTTTTTGGCTATCAGGTTCATCAGATAAAGAAAATCAGAAAATAAAAACTAAATTTGATTTACATTTTAGTTTTTTTTCCACAGATCAGACTGCTTTAAAAACTTTTATACGTGCTAATCCAGGAATTGTAATTTTGAAAAATGGAACTATTTATAAAAAATTTCATTATCATACATTAAATAAGCATATTATTTCTAAAATAAATTGATAATGAATACATTGGGTAAATTTCTGGTAGTTATAGGTTTACTAATTTTAGTAATAGGAATAGCAATTTTAATATTTGGAAATATTTTTTCTTGGTTTGGCAAACTGCCCGGAGACATAAAAATTCAAAAAGAGAATTTTACTTTTTATGCGCCTATTACAAGTATGATACTTATAAGTGTTATATTGAGCCTTATTATCAATTTTATAATGAAACTTTTTAAATAAAACTTCTATTTTTTATTTTTGCATAAAAAATGTTCCACAATTTATTTGGTCTGCCCATTTCCATTGTCATAAAAAGTTATATATTTTTCTTTTTTTGTTTTGTTTTATTTCGTTTTATCCGATATACTATAAAATTTTTTGTAGAAAAGGATAAACTTCTGTTGATAGTGTTTACAATATCAGAAATAAGTTTTTGGTTAATTTCTTTTATTTGGATAGTAAAGATGTTTACTCAAAATTTATTTTTCTATTTCTTAATATTGTTTTTCGTTTTAGTATTTAGTTTTTTAGGATGGTTAAAATTAAAAATTTTATATTTAAGATTGTTAAGAAAATTAAATAAAGAATTGTAAGTTTCTTAAAATGAAGCTATTGAAGCATAGTTTGAGAATAATAATATCAGCTTTATTAGGTTTTTGGATAATTAAGTATATAGAATTTGACGCATTTCTTAATATTTTGATGTTTTTCTTGATATATATTATTGTAAGTTTCATCTTAGAATTCATTTTTAATAAAATAAAACCTGTTGACAATGGAGATAAATCTTCAAAAACATTTTGAAAAATTCAGAAATAATACAATAGGGCATAATGCTACTTTTAAAACCCCTTACGGGGAAAAACAAATGCTATATGCAGATTGGATAGCCAGTGGTAGGTTATATGCTCCAATAGAGGAAAAGATTAAAAATCTCTTTGGTCCTATGATAGGTAATACACATTCAGAAGCGAGTGAAACAGGTGTCTCGATGACCTATGCATATAGATATGCCCAAAGATTGATAAAAAAGCATGTAAATGCCTCTGCTGATGATGTTATTATTACTGCTGGTTCAGGTATGACACGCGTCGTAAATAAATTACAACGTATTTTAGGACTTAAACTTCCGGATACGCAGTCATATTTTTCGTATAAAACGGGTATAAATTTCGACGATTGTGTTGATAATCTGGGCAATAATAAGCCAGTAGTTTTTATAACACATATTGAACATCATTCAAATCATACTTCTTGGCTCGAAACTATTGCAGATGTTGTGGTTATACCTCCTGCTTCGGATTTGACGGTATCTCCCGAAAATCTGCAAAAAGAACTGGAAAAATATAAAGATAGAAAAATTAAAATAGGAGCTTTTTCAGCTGGTTCTAATGTGACTGGCTATATACCTCCATATTATGAACTTTGTAAAATTATGCACCGCTATGGGGGAGTGTGCTTCGTTGATTTTGCTGCTTCTGCTCCCTACATTGATATTGATATGCATCCGGCCGATCCTTTAAAAAAATTGGATGCAATTTATTTCTCTCCTCATAAATTTTTAGGTGGTCCGGGTAGCGCTGCTGTTCTTGTTTTTGATAAAAAACTTTATCATAATCTTGTCCCTGATCATCCGGGCGGCGGAACTGTTAAATGGACTAATCCTTGGAATCAGCGTAGTTATATTGACGATATTGAAATTAGAGAAGACGGCGGAACTCCTGCTTTTTTACAAACAATCCGTAGTGCTTTGGCTATTAAATTAAAAGAACAAATGAACACATTTTATATAAAAAAGAGAGAAGAGCAATTATTAGAAAAAGCTTTTAGAGAACTAACAAAAATTCCCGGATTAAAAATTTTAGCCGATAATATTACTGATAGACTGGGGGTTATTTCTTTTTATATTGAAGGTTTGCATCATAATTTGATTGTTAAGCTATTGAACGATAGATACGGTATTCAAGTTAGAGGTGGTTGTTCATGCGCTGGGACTTATGGGCATTTTCTTTTGAATATAGATAAAAATAAATCTGAAAAATTTACTTCTGAAATAGATTATGGAAATTTAAAAAATAAACCAGGTTGGGTGAGAATTTCCATTCATCCCACATTATCCGACGAACAATTACAATTTATTATTGATGCTGTTAGAGAAATTGCTATTAACTATGAGGATTGGAAACAGGATTATATTCAATCTGCTGAAACAGGAGAATGGTTTCACAAAACATATAGGAAAGATGAGGGATATATTCAAAAATGGTTTGTTTTAGACTAAGTTAAATTTGTCTATCTATTGCGTGATAAATGTTGGTAATGTAGGGCATATTCTGGATGGTAAATTCTGCGCAATATGTATTACATTTGGGTTTAAGTAGAAGGTATGCAAAAGCTTAATTTACAAAATTCCTAACCGCAAGGGGTGCAAAGGTTCGCAGAGAATTTTCCTTGGCGTTTCTTAGCGGGCTTAGCGGTTTTATTTCTAACCGCAAAGGCGTAAAGGCTCGCAAAGAGTTTTTGTCCTGAAATAGGTTTACGCTTCACAATTAAAGAGGTTTGCAGGAATGTGAGCTTGTGTTCCACCAGAAAAAGTCTCACTGCAAAGACAGAGTATGCTTGAATTATTTATTTTTTTCTTTATTTTTCAAAAAAATATTAATTTCGCAGTAATTAAAAAATTTTCTTATGAAAGAAAAAGCTCCTAAGGAACCTAAAAAGGCTGAAAACAAAATTGGGAATAATTCTACTTCAAAATCTCCGACGCAGCAGGAATCTGATATTAAAACTACGAAAGAGCAAAAAAAGGATGAAAAAAATACTAAAAATAGTGGGAAACATAATAAAAAGAAACAGAAAAGCGAAGGAAGAACAATTTTTACGTGGACTTTTGCATTATTTTTAATACTTATCTCTCTTGCAATTTTATGTTTTATAAATAAGGTTCATACTCAACGGCTTTTCCAGACTTTGCAAACAAAAGCAGATTCATTGCAATATAAATATATTTTTTACAAGAACGCTTATGTTAACAAGGATTCAGCCTATAATATACTTTATACCGAATACAATAATTTACTTCAGGAGAAATTAAGCCAAAGTCAAGAATTAGCAAGTAATAAAGAGGAATTACTACGTTTGCAAAGGCAATTGCGAGCTAAGGATTCCATACTTAATGCAGTTGAAAATGCAGTTAAACAAGCACTTGTAGGGTTTAATAGCGATGAATTAAATATTGAAATTAAAAATGGCAAATTATATGTAACAATGCGAAATAAGCTTTTATTTCCCTCCGGAAGTGATAAAATACCCCGTCGAGGATATAGAGCTTTACGAAAATTAGCAAAAATATTAAAAGATAATCCTAACCTTGAAATCACAATAGAGGGACATACAGATAATTTAGCAATTAAAAATAAGAGATTTAAAGATAACTGGGATTTAAGTGCCGCACGAGCCATAGCCGTAGCACGTGTATTGATAAATAAATATGGTGTACCACCGGAACGTATTACTGTTGCAGGACGAAGTATGTACTCTCCCGTTGCTCCAAATACTACCAAAATTGGTAGAGCTAAAAATAGACGTATAGAAATTATCCTTTACCCTAATGTAGAATATTTAGCAAAAATTATAGAATGAAAAAAATAGCAATTTTACTAATTTTAATTGCATTATCTCAGGCTTGTACACAAACAAGCCATTCATGTTTTAAAAAACTCGGAAAGATTGACACCCTCAGTGTCAATCTTTCTTATTTTAAAAGCTTGAAAAATAATTTAATTTGCGACATAAAACTATTTAATGACAATAAAAATTATGTTAGAATAATAGGAAGAGAAATGCTCTTGCCCAAGATATCCATAGAACAAATAGAGGATACTGTTATATTAAAAGACAGAAATATTTGCTATTTTATGCATAATTATGATTCGTCTCGAATATGTGTAGAAATCCATACAACAGGCGATACGCTCATAGTTTATAATAAAAATGCAGCAACAATAAGTTCAGATAATATAAAATTAGCATTATTTATTTTTACCAGTAGCACTTATTTAACAAATTTAGATTTAAATATTACCTCAGATATAATTTCCATAGGCACATGGCATGGTACCGGTAATTATAAACTGCGAGGAACTACTGACCTGCTTTCAATATCCAGTTATAATAGTGCTTGGATAAATGCTGATTCATTGCTTGCTCATAAGGCTAATATTATGAATAACTCTGTATGCGATATAAAGGTTAATGTATCAGACTATTTAAATGCTGTGATAAAAAATTCAGGAAACATTTTTTACAGAGGTAAACCTCGTATAGATAGCGTAATCACTGGTAGTGGTAAATTGATAAAAATTCAATAAGATGAAAAAATCTGTGTTTTTTTTAATTACATTTTGCTTTTTTTATACTATTAAAGCTCAGGAATATGATTTTTTTAATGATAAAGGGGAACTTAAATCCATATATAAAGATGCAGATAGCATTCTTGACGAAAAATATTTATTATACACCAAGGAGTATACAGATATTGATTCAGCATTGAGTGCTAAGGTTCCAGTTTTTCGTTTAAATTTATCTTCAAATAACTTAGGAGAAATACCGGAAGGAGTTTTTGAACTTCTCGATTTACAAATGTTAAATTTGTCGGACAATAAAATTCGCGAGATACCCTCTAATATAAGTCAACTCAGATATTTAAGGTACTTGAGTTTAAATACTAATTTAGTTTCTAAAATTTCGCCACAAATCGGAGCTTTGAAATTTCTTATAATGTTAGATTTAGAAAATAATTTTTTGGAGAAACTACCCCCTGAAATAGGAGAGCTTACTTCATTACAAAATTTACTAATCGGAGGCAATAATCTTAAAAATTTACCTAATACATTGGGCAATCTTAGTTCTTTAATGAATATTTCTGCTTGGGGAAATCAATTAGAAAGTTTACCTGAAAATTTTGGTAATCTTATTAGTTTACAAAATTTAGATTTATCGCATAATGCGTTAAAAAGCTTGCCTTCATCATTTTCAAATCTTAATTTTCTTATAATATGTAAACTTTCGTACAATAAATTTGTTATATTTCCCAATGAGCTCTGCACAATGGAGAATCTGGCTTATGTGGATATCTCTCATAATTTAATTAGACAAATTCCAGATGATATCAATAAAATGAGCCGTTTGCAGATGTTAGATTTGTCCTATAATTCTCTTTCTGACTTGCCTAAAAGTTTTGGCAAAATACCTTTTTTGCAGCAGTTATACCTTAAACATAATAATTTTACATATGTACCTCGTGCATTGCAGAAACTCGGTAGTTTAAGAATTTTAGATATTTCTGAAAATCAGTTGCAGCAGTTGCCTTCCTTTATTGATAATTTCCTTTTTTTGCAGCAGTTATATCTTTCTAAAAATTATATTAGTTCGCTCACTGATAATTTTGGTAATCTTGCTGCATTGAATATATTAGATTTGTCGAATAATCAGTTAGACAGATTACCAGATAGTTTTTCTCAATTACAAAATCTGGAAATACTTAATCTTGCCCATAATATGTTTAATAAAATTCCGGAGCAGATTTTTTCTCTTTCTAAGCTTAAAGATTTGAATATCTCTCAGAATAATATATCTAAAATACCGCCTGAGATTTCTCGGCTTACTAATTTAGAACGATTAGATCTTAGTAGTAATATGTTAACTTCTTTACCTATTTCGGCTATCCAAAAATTACCTTTGTTGAAAACACTGATTTTAACAGGTAATCCCTTTAATTCAGACTATATTTCTCTTTTAAAAGAGCAGCTCCCAAATGTCGTTATAGTTTTTTGATATAAGATTTTGAGTTTGAATGGTTTTCTACGGTGTTTCTTGCCTAAGTTATAAAAAATATTTTCTTTAATGCGAAAAATATTTCATATAAATTGAAAAATATTTCTTAATTACAAAAAATTACTACTCTGTAATCACCTGAAAATCAATAAATTAA
>CAZWVR010000091.1:0-9218 GCA_964637235.1 uncultured Bacteroidales bacterium
ATTATTAACTTGTTCAAAACTAATAGTTTTTCCAAACAAAATCGAAAAAGGCGTTAAAACTTTTTCCTTATCGGTAGAAGCAATAATTTTACCGTTCTGAGAAATTAAAATCATTTTATTTTCTTCAATAGGATTTATTTTTTGTAATATTTTTCTAAACCTTTCTAAGCTTATATCTGCATAAATAGTACTGATAAAATATCCATGCCTAATTATAGGCTCTACAATTGTTGTCATTAGAATTTTATCCTCTTCCCTTCCGGTATAAGTATCTGTATAAATCGGTGTTAATCCTGGTTTCTTTGATATTTTATATTGATAATACAGACTTGTAATATTGTCGCCTTCTATATCCAAAGTATCTCTCTTAATTAGAATTTTGCCTTTATACCAATATGCTAAAATTCTATAACGGCCATAAGGCTTTACATAAGAGCTATCAATAGCCCAAATCTCCCAGCTTCTACCTATACTAAGAAGCTGAGAATTAGAATGTAAAACATTAGTATAGATCATTTCTTCAAGCTTCTCACGCTCCTTTGAATCCAACTTAGGGAAATCCTTAATAGTTGACTTCAAAGTTTTGACTACGTTGATATCACTTTCAAGAATTGCCATAAAATATCTACTGATATTCAATGAGTTTTGGGTTAAAAAATTTCTTGTATTTTTTTTCAAAGTAAAATAAGAGTCTGAAATAATAAGCGAAATTACAATAATATATATAAATGAAGCAACTCCTAATATGGAAATTATTATTTTACGAAGCAGTTTACTTTTCATCGGGCTAAAATTTAAACCAAAAATAAGAAAATAAGTTTATAATAAAAAGGAATTTCAAGGCTAAGGTAGAAATAAATTTTTCAATAGCCAAATTAAGAGTTTTATTATAAAAAATCTATAAACAAAAAAGGCTGCCAGTGTAGCCTGACAGCCTCAATTGCATAATTTTTTCAATACATTAGAATAAGTGCATATCATCTAAAATATTCATAACTTTTCTTACAGCCTCGTAAGAACGTACTAAATTAGCTTTTTCTTCTTCGTTCAAGTCTATTTCAACAATTTTCTCAATGCCGTTCTTACCGAGAATAACAGGTACACCCAAATAAACATCTTTTAGACCAAATTCACCGTCAAGATATGCACAAACTGGCAATATACGTCTTTGATCTTTTACAATAGACTCTACCATTTGAGCGATAGCATTACCGGGTGCATACCATGCCGAAGTCCCCAGAAGTTTAACGATTTCGCCACCGCCTTTCTGTGTACGTTCAATAATGGCATCAATAGTTTCTTTATCCAACAGTTGTGTAATAGGAATACCGGAAACAGTAGTATATCTTGGTAGAGGAACCATTGTGTCTCCATGTCCTCCCAAAAGTAAAGCTTGAATATCTTTAACGCTAACATTCAATGCCTGAGCAAGAAAAGCCCTATAACGTGCAGTATCCAAAACCCCTGCCATCCCAAATACTTGATTGTGAGGTTTCTTAGAGGTTAACGATGCTGCATAAGTCATAACATCAAGAGGATTAGAAACTATCACTAAGATTGAATCTGGGGAATATTTCATAACATTTTCAACTACACCTTTAACTATTTTAGCATTTATAGAAATTAAATCATCACGACTTTGCCCAGGCTTACGTGGAACACCTGCTGTTACTACAACAACATCAGAACCCTCTACCTTGCTGTAATCATTAGTAACACCTATAAGTTTTGTATCAGAAAGACGTATCGGAGCGGCTTCCCACATATCCAATGCCTTGCCCTCTGCAAGGTTTTCTTTTATATCAACAAGTACAACTTCATTTACTATTTCCCTTTGTGCCAACACATCAGCTGCTGTGGCACCTACATTACCTGCACCAATAATTGAAACCTTTGACATAACTTAACTTTTTTGGTTTTTCCAAAATTAACTTATTTTGTTCCAATTAAAAAATGTTTTTCAATATTTCACAATATAATGCTAAATACAATGGCAGCTTCTACAAAAAAAGATAAAAAAACTATTACAAAAGTACAAGGTTCAATTGATTATATAATAAAAAAATACAACCTTATATCACCTAATGACAGAATTGCTATCGGACTATCAGGCGGAGCAGACTCATTAGTTCTACTTGAAAACTTAGCACGAATAAAAAAATATTTTTTTCCAACAATTGAACTTGTTGCAATACATATAAATTTAACAAATATACCTTACAAAACTAATAAAACTTTACTTAAAAATATCTGTAATAAGCTAAATATCAGATTATTATATATAGAGAAAGAAATTCCCTATAACAAAGAAAAAATAAAAAATAACCCTTGTTTTATATGTTCATGGAATAGACGAAAAATTTTATATAAACAAACAAAAATAATGAAATTCAACAAATTAGCACTTGGGCATAATTTAAATGATAATGCTCAGACCTTCCTGTTAAATCTTCTTTACAATAATTCTATAAGTGCCCTACCCTATAAACTAAGAATGTTTAACGGAAGACTTGAAATAATTCGCCCATTATTAGAACTACCGGAACATATAATAAGAGAATATGCAAAAATCAAAAATTTAGAAATACCAATAAAAAAATGTGAATACGATCAGCAAAATAAAAGAAAAGAATTAACTGAAATTCTGGATATTATGAAAAAATACGTACCTAATCCTGAAATAAAAATTTTAAAAGCATTAAAAAATATAAAATTGGAATATTTACCTACCGAATAACTTCAAACTCAAAAGGTAAAAAAACAATTGATTTAAATTCTTTACCTTTTTCCAACATAATATCATCGTTTTCTATATATTTCCATATAACTCTAACCTCTGTCAAATCTTTTTCATAAGCTTCTTCGAGTTTCATTAAAATTTTTGCAATCATACGGGCAGAAGCAGAATTAAAATACTCCAAATTTATAATAATAGTAGTTTTCTGCTTAGGGTCTTTTAAATATTTATCTATCCATAGCAGTAGCGGCTGATAAAAACCAACAGCATCTTCAAGTAAAGAACGCCCTTCTATGCGCAATACTCCTGTCTCATAATTAAACTCCACCGAAGGCATAACATCATTTCCTACTATGGATAAATTCTGCATCATTTCAGTTGTTTTTACAAAAATAAATTAAATACTGATAAAATCCAACACAAGCGCGAATACAAAAGCAAAATAATCACATCATAGTTTTACGATATTCTTTTAAAGCCTTTTCAAGTACCATAACAGCCTTCTTTAAGTCATCAATTTTTAGGACATAAGCTATTCTTACCTCATTTTTACCTAAACCCGGAGTTGCATAAAAACCAGTAGCAGGAGCCAACATAACAGTTTGATTTTCATAACTAAAATCTTCCAATAACCAACGACAAAACTTATCACTATCATCAATTGGTAAGCGAGCTATTGTATAAAAAGCACCTTTTGGCATAGGAGTATATACACCGTCAATTTTATTTAAAGCTTCTATTAAAAAATTACGTCTATTAACATATTCATTATAAACTTGTTGAAAATATTCCCTTGGAGTTTTTAAAGAAGCAATTCCTAAAATCTGCCCAAAAAAAGGAGGGCTTAACCTCATTTGAGCATATTTAAGTGCATTAGCTATAAATTCTTTATTTTTACTCACAAGATAACCAGTTCTGGTACCACATTCACTATAACGTTTAGAATTAGAATCTATCAAAATGGTATTATTTTCCACCCCTTCAAGTTGTAATACAGATACATGTTCTAATCCATCATAAACAAACTCCCGATACACCTCATCTGCAATTATATATAAATCATATTTCAAAGCTAAATCTCGTAATTGTTCTAATTCTTTTCGGGAGTAAAGCCCACCAGTAGGATTACTTGGATTACAAACTAAAATACCGCGAGTTTTAGGTGTTATGCGTTTTTCAAACTCCTCTATGGAAGGCAAAGCAAATCCATCCTCTATTTTTGAAGTTATAGGAACAATTTTAACATTAGCCACAGCTGCAAAACTATTATAGTTTGTATAAAATGGCTCTGGTATAATTATCTCATCGCCTGGATCAAAAGCAGTAAGCATTGCAAAAAGAAGTGCTTCGGAACCGCCTGCCGTAATTAAAATATCAGTATAATCCACATCAATACCCACCGAAGCATAATATTCTACAAGCCCTTTACGATATTCCTCTAAACCAGCAGAATTAGTATATTCTATTACTTTGCCATCAAAATTCCTAATTGCTTCTATGGCATTCTCCGGTGTAGGAATATCCGGTTGTCCTATATTAAGATGATAAACCTTAATACCTTTTTTCTTAGCTGCTTCTGCAAAAGGTACCAATTTACGGATAGCAGAAGCTGGCATATCATATCCTCGCTTAGATAATTTAGGCATAGCAATCTATTTTTAATTTATTTCGTTGCAAAAATAATATTTTTTTACTTATTAACCAATGTAGAAAATTCCTAACCTTGCATAAAAATTCTATGCATAAAAAGCTTAATTAAAAATTATTTACTTAAAAAAATATTCTTATCTTTGGCAAGATTTTTGGCTGGTAAGTTAAAATTTTTCATTGTGATTAAACGCATTCTTATTTTAGAAGCTCATAAAGATCAGGCGAGAACAATTGCCGAATTCTTGAAAAAAGACAAAAATTATTCTATTGACTATGAAACCGCTGATTATAGAAATGATTACAATGGCTATGATATTGTCATACCTACAAGTGCAAATAGTACATACAAATATGTAAAACAACATGGAGATATACAATTAGGGCAAATTTTATATTCTCATAAAAATTTAATAACCTTTGACAAAATAAAAACTCTGGAAATAGTAAAAAATATAGGAATACCTATACCTGCAACATATACACGAAAAGAAGATCTAAACTTCTTTCCAATATTTTATAAATCACTCAGGGAAGAAGGATATGCAAGACGAGGCATAATAAAAACCCCAGATGAACTTGCTAATTTCAGATATACAGACGTTTTTTTTCAAGAATTTATATGGACAAAAGGCACATATTCCGTTGCATTTCTTGCAGACAGAGGAAAAATGCTTCACCATTTTAGCCAAAAAGAAATATTAAGTTATCCTTACCACGGCGGCTCTGGCGTAGTATTACAAAAATTCAACGACCCTCGTCTTAAAATTCATACTAAAAATATCATTAAAGCACTTAATTATTCTGGCTGGGGGCTTATAGAATATAAATACTGCCGAAGACGCCGAGATTACGTCTTTATGGAAGTAAATGCTAAATTCTGGGCTTCACTGAAATTCGCCTTCCTAAATGAACCCGCTTTTATGAAATTACTATTTAATATAGATATGAAAAAACGAAACATAAAAAACTGCATCTATTTAGACAGGCTTATTCTTTCCGACTGGCCAGAAATTAAAATAGGACTACCCTATCTCTTTAAAGCAAAATGGATTAAAAGTCAACCTATTATAGAAACAATAAAAAAGCGTATTACAGGCCGCCATAGAATTGAACAACCTAATATAAAACTACTGCCAATAATCTAAATGTCTTAACTATCAGAGACAAAGATGATACCTTTTTTTACAATAAAAAATCATTTATAACTTAGCACAAAAAAATCAAATGACTTTTTTATATCCCGACTTTCTTTGGGCTCTATCTGCCATAAGTATCCCAATTATAATTCATCTTTTTAATTTTAGAATATACAAAACTCTATATTTCAGTAATGTTCGCTTACTACAAAATATAGAAGAGCAAACTCGTTCATATTCCAAACTGAAAAATTTACTTATACTACTACTGCGGATATTAGCTATTAGTTCCATTGTAATAGCATTTGCACAACCTGTAAAAATTATAAGTAATAGTTTCTTACCCAAGAAAAATTGTAGGAAAATCGCTGCAATATATATAGACAATTCTTTTAGTATGAACGCCGAAACCTCAGAAGGTAAAGCCATCGAAGTAGCAAAAGCCAAAGCAACTTCTATAACAAAAGCTTTTACAGAAGATTATCGTTTCCTATTTTTAAACAATGATATGGAACCAAAACAACAATACTTGTATTATCCGGATATAATTAGAAGTTTTATATCTGCTACATCACCATCACCAAAGTCTATAAAACTAAGTAAAATAGTAGAAAAACAACTACAATTACTCAAAGAATATGCACCCGAATGCAACTATAATATTTTCCTTATATCTGACTTCCAAAAAATAACAGCAGATATTGAGAATTTACCCCGAGATACCAATATAAACTACTTTTTTATACCAATAAAATGCCTAACCACCTCGAATATATACATTGATAGTGTTTGGTTTTTCACCCCATATAGAATTTATATGCATCAAGACAGTATTGGTGTTCGGGTGGTTAATACTGGGGAAAAAAGCGCTGAAAATATCCCTATCACGCTATATATAAATGATACAGTCAAAGCAGTACAAGAAATATCTATACCCGCAAAAAAATACAGAGACTTCATTTTAAAATTCTCAAATATAGAAAAAGGTAAATTCTGTGCTAAAATATCAATTTCAGACTATCCCATAATTTACGACAATACAAAATATTTTTGTTTTCAAATAGGTAAAAGTATCCCCATTTTGCTTATAGAAAATGAACATTCAGATAAATTTTTACAAAAATTTTATTCTGATAGTAATTATTTTCACCTGACAATCAGCGATATATATCATTTTCCATACACTAATATTGACAAATACAATGCAGTTATCCTAAATAGAATACCTAAATTAACAGAAACAGTATTAGAAACGATAAAAAAATATGTTCTGAAAGGAGGTATTTTAATTTATCTTCCATCATTTAACACACAAATTGATGAATACAACAAATTTTTAAATTACTTTGGCTTTAACCCTGTTATCCGTATAGATAGTTTTGATGTTTACATAAAAAAAGTTAACAAAAAAAATATTATCTATCGGAATGCCATTAAACGAATTCCAGCTAATGCTAAAATGCCAAGAATAAAAAAATATCTAAAATTTTCTACAAATATACCTGTATCGCAACAGGAACTCTTACAAAGTGAAAATGGAGATAATTTACTTATATCCAAGATGTTAGGGAAAGGAAAAGTTTATGTTTTTGCTTTTAACCTGTCCAAAAATAGTTCTGATTTCGCTTTAAATCCACTAATGACTCCTACTTTTTATAATATAGCCATATTTCATAAAGAAAACAATAAAATATATTATACTTTGGGAAAAGAAAAAATTATTAGCCTACCTCCTGTATCTGATGTAGAAATGTTAAAGATGGCACCTATTGACTCTGATGTATATTTTATTCCAGAAATAATTACAAATGAAGAAAATTTAAAAATAAAAATAACAAATTTACCAATTAAACCTGGCTGCTATAAAATTAAAAAAGATAAAAAAGAAATAGCTCTACTTGCCTTTAATTACGACACCAAAGAATCTAAGATGGAATTTTATGATGTATCACAATTGAAAAAATTGATAAAAAGATACAAAATTCCTCACGCAGTAATCCTTACATCTACACCAAAATATATTGCATCAGAAGTAAAAAATACTGCAAACGGGATACCCTTATGGAAATATTTTATAATTTTGGGTTTAATATTTTTGGCAATGGAAATAGTAATAGTAAGAGTTCTTAAATGAAAAAGTTAAAGAAAATAAAAATCTCTAAAAACTTATTGGTTTTCTCTATATTCGTTTTAATAGCCACAATACTATGGTTTTTAAATGCTCTTGAAAAAAACTATACAACAAGTATTATTCTTCCCGTAGAATTTTACGGTTATCCAACAAATACAATAAATATAAGCCATAAGAGAGTTAACAGTCTCAAATTAAATATAAAAGGGAAAGGATTTGACATAATGCGATTTCAATTCAAAAAACATATTTTACCCTTAAAAATAGATTTAGCACAAATAGGATTAAAAAAAATAAAACTCAAAGACGCAAACTATTTTATAATAAGTAAAAATATAGCTCCACAAATAGAAATGCAATTGCCTTCAAATCTAATACTTGAAGGTATAATACCAGATACAATATATTTCTTACTTGTCAAATCTATATCTAAAAAAGTGAAAATCATACCAAATATCAAAATATCCCTGCAAAAACAATACGCATTGGTAAAGCAGCCTTATGTAGTGCCAGATACAGCAATATTAACAGGACCTGAAAATATAGTTGATACAACATACTTTGTATATACTAATTTTATATACTTCACAGGGGTTAATAAATCAATTAAACATGAGGTGGAAGTTTTAAGCCCGGAATATACAATAGTTTCACCTTCCAAGGTAAAATTGATTATAGAAGTGGAACAATATACTGAAAAAATATTACAAATACCTATAAAAGTTATAAATTTACCTGATACTATACAATTATTAACTTTTCCTAATCAAGTTGAGGTAAAAGCAAAAGTAAGTTTTTCTAAATACGATTCCATAAAAAGCGATCTATTTGAGGCTGTTGTGGATTACAACGAAGTAAAAACCGCTATAAGCGACAAATTAACAGTAGAAATGAGAAAAATACCCAATTTCATATACGATTACGAATATAAACCCCACTTCGTTGAATATATATTACAAACTAAAAAAAATGATTAAGGTAGGTTTAACAGGAGGCATTGGGAGTGGGAAAACAACAATTGCTAAAATATTTGAAGTTCTGGGTATTCCGGTATATAATTCAGATATTCGTGCAAAAGAAATCCTTTATTCAGAAAATATACTAAAAAAAATAAAGGAAAACTTCGGGGAAAAAGTATTTGAAAAAGGCATACTTTCTAAAAAAAAGCTGGCTCAAATAGTATTCTCAGATAAAAATAAATTACAGATTCTCAATAATATAATTCACCCAGCAGTAGCAAAAGATTTTGCACAGTGGTATAAAATGCAAACCGCACCGTATATAATCAAAGAAGCTGCTATACTATTTGAAAGTGGTGCTTATAAAACTATGGATTATATAATAACTGTATATGCCCCAAAAAATGAACGAATTAAACGAGTTATCAAAAGAGACGGCATTACAGAAAAAGAAGTTTTAGCCAGAATAAAAAATCAATGGAGTGATATAAAAAAGATAAAAAATGCTGATTATGTTATAAAAAATTATAATTCATTTTTAGTTATACCACAAGTGCTAAAAATCCACCAAGAATTATTAAATCTATCAAAACAATAAATAAATA
>CAZWVR010000092.1:0-9167 GCA_964637235.1 uncultured Bacteroidales bacterium
CAATGGGTAAAAAAGAATAAGTCGCCAATAGTGGTGCTTCGTCGGTTTTAGTCCAGATGATTTTTGTTTTTTGCATTGTGGTAAGTTTTAAATTTTCGCAGGTAAAATTAAATTTTTAAGGAATAAAAAAAAATCTTGGCAATAATATTCTATTGTTTTGTAAAGCTATTTTAGGCGGGATAAATGTTGGACCTATTATTTATTCCAGAAGTTGTTTTTTTTGCTCATTACGCCAATGAGCTTCATATTTTTTGTCTGTAATATAGATATATAAATCTGCTTTGTTGTTGTCTTGGGTGAAATAGATTGTTTTTTTAGCTTCATTTTTAAAGCTAGTGAAAAACCAAATTCCGTGGTTATCTTGTGCTTCCAATTTGTAATCTGTTTTAAATACCACAAGATCTGCTTTATTTTTATCCTTAGTGATGTATATTATTAAATCCGCCTCATCAGAATTTTGTGTAATATATAGTATTTGAGAAAATGCCGATGTTGATAATATAAATCCAAGTATTGTTAAAAAGAGCTTTTTCATTTGATTTTATTTTTTGTAAAATTAAATTTTTTAGTTGATTTAGAGATAATAAAAATCTAAAAGAAAATACATCTTTTCACATTAAAAACAGCAATCAAAAATGATACCGCTTATAGAATGTCTGAATTATATATCTGTAAGTTAACATTCCTTATCGGAACAATTATTTGGGTCAAATTCAAATTCTATGGTACTATGTTGAATATTTATTTGTTTCAAAAGCTTTTTTATCTGTTGTTTTATTTTTTCTAATTCTTTTAAAGAAACATTTTTATCTATAACGAAATGTGCAGTAAATGCAGTTGTTTCTGTACTTATAGGCCAAATATGGACATGATGTATATCTTTTATATGCTGTATTTGTTTGAGTTTTTGTATAATTTGTTCATAATTTATTTTTTTAGGGACAGCGTCAATTGATAGCATAAAGCTTTCTTTAAGTAAGTTCCATGTACCTACAAAAATTATAGCTGCTATTATAAAACTCATAATGGGGTCAATAATATACCAACCAGAAAATTTTATAATTATACCAGTAAGTACTACACCTAAGGATACCAGGGCATCTGAGAGTAAGTGCATAAATGCACTTTTGATATTTATATCTTTATTTTTATTTTTAAAGAACATCCATGCAGATATAGAATTTATGGCAATTCCCATTAAAGCAACCCAAATAATTCCATTAGCATTTATTTTAGGGGTATTCCAAAGTCGTTCATAGCTTTTAATAATGATAGAGCTTATAGCTATAAGTAATATTAACGAATTAAGAAGCGCTGCTAAAATGGATATTTTTTTATAACCATAAGTTTTTGTGGTTTTATCATATTTTTTAAAGTTTATTGATTTGATAGCAATTAGTGCAATAAATAGACTTAGTACATCACTTATATTATGCCATGCATCGGAGATTAAAGAGAGTGAATTATAAAAATAGCCGGCTAATAGTTCTGCAATAATGAAGGCTGTATTAAGCGTGATACTCCAAAAAAATATGGCATTAAATTCATTTCTATGACTATAATGTCTATGCATTTATAGTTTTATTAGTTTTATATTTTCTTGATTTATCCATCCACTTTTATTGTTTGGGAGTTTTACTTGATACCATTGAGCAGATTTATCTTGTATTTTCACTTTTATACCCGGTGCTAAAATAAATAATTGAGTTCCGGTAGTATTAGGAGAACTTCTTACTGTGGATGTTTTCATCACTATTGCATATCTTCCGGCGTTTTGATATATATCCATTTCGTATGCGAAGAAATATGTTGTTACAGATAAAAGTATCGCTATAATTCCAATTATAAACCCGCTTTTACGTATTGATATTTTTGGAGATAGAAAGAATAGTATTGTTCCTACCATAGCAATTACAAATAAAATAAAACTTATTGTAGCCCAAGCATTTGAGGGCAGTAATGTAATGATAAACCAGAAAATTTTATCTAAGATAAATGGATTATATTGGGAGTAATCACTTTTTACGTATTGATTGACAAGGTTAAGATTTTCTTTAATTTTTTTTTCGTGAGGTTTTAACAGTAATGCTTTTTCATAATAATAAATAGCATTTGGAATGTTTCCACTTTTAAAATAGGCATTAGCTATGTTATAGAATAGTTCACCTGCTACGTATCCATTTTTTATGACTTTTTGATAATATTTTATAGCTAAGGCATATTGGCTGCTGTCGTATAATTTATTTGCTTTTTTGATATATTGGTAAAGGCTATCAGGAACTTTTGCATTTAATATTAAGGCAATTATAAGTAGCAGGTATGTTATGATTATTTTTTTCATTTTTTTAAGCTTTGAAGTTTTTTTCAATTTCAGCGATTATATTTTTTGCTTGGTCAAAAGCTTCTTTTGGATCTAATTGTGCTATTTCAGGGGCAAAACGTGCAGTTTGAATTTTCTTTATGATTTCTGTATATTTTTCAGCTATTGATGTATCAATATCAAATTGTAGCATTTTCTGTGTTATGTTTTCCAGAGTAAGTTCACTTTTAGGTATGTCTAATTTATTAGAAACATAATCGGATAGGGCACTATCAATAGCTTGATAGAATTCTTGTATTTTGTTTTGTTTAAGCAGGGCGTAAGCTCGTTTTAGATGTTTTTTAGTTATTTTATCGGCTAAGAGGAATTTTTGTTTACGAACGTCTTTTGCAGATTTAATTTTTTCGCGTCTCCAAAATATATAAATAGCTGTGATTAAGAGAATTATAACGTATGAGAGAATAAAATATTTGCGTTTGTAGCAATATAGATTTTTTTTATGTAATTTAAAGGGTTTATCATATATATATGTGATATCTTTTGCGAGTTCTTGGATGGGAGTTGTAGTAATATTTTTGTAGGAAGAGGTATCGGTAGGGGCATTTTTGATGTATATGTTTAGAGTTTTTGTTTCTATTGTGTAATATTTTTTTGTTTGTGGATTGAAATAGGAAAATGTTATAGGTTGTATTGTATAGTTTCCTGGCGCTCTTGGAACGAATAGGAAGGTGTAAGTTTTTGAACCAGTTAATCCGTCGATTGATGGGGATAAATTATCCTTAGAAGTATTTTGAATAGCTTCAAATGTAGTAGGTAGATTCACATCCGGATCGTCAAAGAGCCCGAAATTACCGGTACCAGAGATTTTTAATACTAATTTTACGGGTTGATCTAAATTTGCTGTATCTTTGTCAAGTTTAGCGGATATTGAGAAGGTGCCGACAGCGCCGGAGAAGTCTGATGGTTTATTTTTTTCTGGTAGAGGTTTGACTATAACAGAAGCTTGATTGCTGTATATAGTTTTTGTCCCACTGGGGAAGCCCCAAAAATCATATAGTTGTACTTCCAGTTTATATGGAGTTATTTTTAGCTCACCAGTTTTTTGAGGGAAAATAAGTTTTTTATCCATAGTAGCGACTAAGTAGTTTTTACCGTTAATAATTTTTCTAACTGCTTGAATATTTTTTTGATTTATCATATCTTGTGTCCAGAAACCATTATAATTTCCTGGTTTATAGTCGATTATATCTATTTCATACAAGCTGTATAATATAAGTTGTGCAATTATAGGTTCACCTATATAAACGCTTTTTTTGTTTAGGGATAGTAGCATAGATAACTCCGATATTTGTGAGCTTTTGGGTACATTGTTATTAGCAATATTTTGGTTATTTTGGGGTTTAGGGAGTTGATTATTAGGTTTTCCGACTGTTATTGAATATGGATCAGCTTGGATAATTGTTCCATTTGGGAGTTTGACAGAAGCTTCTGGTAATTCGTAAGTTCCTTCTTTATTAGCTTGCATATAAACTGTCCAGATATAGTCTTGTTCTTGTACTTTATTGATTTTTCCGTTTATGATACTTATGCTATAAGAGCTACTATAACTGGACATAGTGTTTAGCACTTCAAAGTATGAATTACTTTGGATGGAGAATGAGGGCTTACCGAGGTTTTTTGTATCTTTAAAAACGTATCTTACACTAAATACAGAATTTTTTTCCACGTATGATGGGGCATTAACACTTAGTTTTTGAGCTGTAGTTATTTTTCCTATAATTAGGAATAGCAATATTAAGGATGTATTTCTGAGAAAATGCATTTTTAATTTTTTTGTGTTCTGATAGTCAGATAATTATTTTATGTAAAAAGAACTGTTCAAATTTATGAAATTACCAGTTTTTTATTTTGGTTTTAGTATATTTTTGCATTTGTTTATGTGCTTTAATGTTTGTTTTTTGATCCATTTTTTCTATTTGATTTAGCATTCTTTGGTATTGTTTTTTCTCCTGAGGTTCTTGTGGCTTAGGTTTGTTTTTTTGTTTATTTTGCTTCTGTTTCTGGTTCTGTTTCTGGTTTTGCTTCTGGTTTTGCTTCTGTTTTTGCTTTTGTTTTTGTTTCTGGTTCTGCTTCTGTTTTTTGTTTTGTTTATTATTTTTTTGCTTTTTGCTTTCTTTGAGTAATTTTTTAGTTATTAAGTAGTTATATTGTGCTTGTTTGTCGTTAGGATTATATATTAACGAATTTTTAAAAGCATCCAGTGCTTGTTTTAGGTACATAGTTTTTTTTTGGTTATATAATTGTTGTAGGCTATCGGTGATTGCGGAGTTTTGTAAATTTGATGCTTTATATAAGTATGTAACACCTAAATTGTAATAGACTTTTGCTAAGGTATCGGCATTTATATTTAGAGATGATAGATGAAGGAGTTCTTTTATAGCATTATCATAGTTTTTTTGTTGAAAATAGGTATTAGCAATGTTATAATGGGCAATTATTGATTTATTGTTGATATTTAAGGCTTTTGTATAATCTGTTTCGGCGGTTTGGAAATCACCTTTTTCGTATTTTTTATTTCCTTTACGAATAAATTTATTTTCCATTTGAGCTTTTAATGGTAGTATTATAGAAAGCCATAAAAGTATAGCTAATATTTTTTTCATTTTTAAAATTTTTTTTGTGGTTTAAAGATATCAAAGCGAGCTAACCAGCGATTTGTTCTTTCGAGAATAAAGAATTCAAGGAATAGTAGAATTAGAGCAGGGAATGCAAAGTAATGGAATTTATCTTCTTGTTTTTTTATTTTATTTTTTTGCTTAGAAGCTTGTTTTTGAATTTCTTTATAAATTTTCACTAATGCGTTCATATTATATCCGAGATGGAAATATTTACCTCCGGTTTGGAGTGCAATTTTACGGAGTATTTTTTCGTTAAGTTTACTTATTACGGGATTTCCATTGTTATCGAGTAATAGTTTATTATTAAGATATATTACATTACCTCTTGGAGAGCCGATACCTACAGTATAAATTTTTATACCTTCATTTTTTGCTTTTTGAATAGCTTCATCGATATTTCCCTCGTGGTCTTCGCCGTCTGAAAGAAGAATTATAGTTTTAATTTTTTTTGGATTAGATGAGAAAGACAACAATCCGAGTTTTATTGCTTCTGCCAGAGCAGTACCTTGTGCAGATATAAAGCTTGGATTTATTGATTGTAAAATGATTTTGAATGCTTTATAATCTGTTGTTAAAGGAATTTGTATAGCGGCGGTTCCTGCGAATATTATTAAAGAGATTTTTTCCTGATGCAGTTGATTTAGAAATCTATATATTGCATTTTTAGCTTTATCGAGTCTTGTATATTCTTCTCCTTGGTCTTTTACCATCATACTATTTGAAATATCCAGCAGTATGGCTATTTCTGCATTAGTAGAGGTTTGTTCTATTGTATATGAGGAATATTGTGGTCTTGCCAGAGCTATTATAAGGAGTGCTGCTGCTGTTGTAATTAGGATATATTTAAAAGTAATTTTTCCACGAGGGTATTCTTCTACAATTTCGCTAAGAATATGAGGATTAGCGAATTTTTTCAAATTTTTTATATGTTTATGTCTCAAAAATATATACAATAACCAGAAAATTGGTATTAGTATTTCTAAGTAAAGTACTTTTGGATATAAAAATGAGAAATTTTCCATAGTTTTTCGTATTAAGGAATTGTATGGTATATACTTATTCGTAAAAGTATTTCTAATGCTAAAATAATAGCTGCTGCTATTAGAAATGGCATAAAGAATACTTCCGTATGGCTTTCTGTTTGTTTTTCAAAGATAGTTTTTTCCATTTTATCTATCTGTTTATAAATTTCTTTGAGTTTTTGTTCGTTTGTAGCTCTGAAATATTTTCCGCCGGTTTTTTCTGCTATTTTTTTCAGTAGAGCTTCATCAATTTCGACTTTCATATTTTGGTATTGGATACCCAATGGTGTTTGTATAGGCATTTGGGCATATCCGTTTTTACCGATACCGATTGTATATACTCGGATATGATAAGCAGCAGCCATATTAGCTGCGTCTAAGGGAGAAATATTACCCATATTATTAACTCCATCAGTTAATAGGATTATAACTTTACTTTTAGCAGTGGACTTATATAGTCTAGCTACTGCATTAGCTAATCCGAGCCCCAGAGCTGTTCCATCGGTTATGACACCTGTTTTAAGTTTGTTTAGTAGATTTATGAGTGTTTTATGGTCTGTTGTAAGGGGGCATACTGTAAAGCTTTCTCCTGCAAATGCGACGATACCTATTCTATCATTAGGTCTATCGTTTATAAATTCAGCGGCGACTTTTTTAGCTACTTCCAATCTATTTGGTTTAAAATCTAATGCTTGCATACTTCCGGAAATGTCTATTGCCAGCACTATATCTATACCTTCTGTTTCTTCTGTACGAGAAGTTATTTCTTTTATAGGACGAGCCATTGCTATTGTTAGGAGTATTATAATTAAACTTCTAAGTATAAAGAGGATATGTCGTATTCTATACCAGAAATCTGGTTTGATATTTTTAAATGCTTGCAGTGTAGATATTTTGATCCGTGCTTTATAGTCTTTTTGGTATCGGATATACCAGATTAGCATAGGTATTATTAATAGCAACAGCCATAGATATCCTGGATGTAAGAACGTTTCTTTGATGTTCATTTTTGGTTAATTTGCTCGTTATTTTTTTGATTATTTTGTGCTTCAGCAGGTTCTTGTGGTTTAGTATTTTTTATTATGTCAAAGGCAAAATTTATATTAGTATTATTTGTTTGTGCATTTGGTTGATATTTAGCAAATTTGACTAAATCGGAAGTTATTAGGATTGTTTTTAGTTTTTCAAATAGTTCATCTGTTAATAGATGTGAGCTTTGGAGCGTTTCAATTATTTCAGAAGTAGTATGTTCAAGTAAATCAATATTATAGCGTAATTCAATATATTGGCGGATTATTCGGCTAAGGTGGAAATAAAATTCTTTGGTTTGACCTTTTTCCAGAAGTTGTTTATCCAGTAATTTTTTAAGTTCTTTTTCAGCCCAAACATATGGTGGTACATTTATTTTTTGGATTTGTTTGCCATTTTGATTTTTATATTTTTTGTATATGTTTCGTATAATAAGGAATGCTAAAATTAGCACTAAAAGCAGTAATATCCATAATCCATGTCTTGCCCAGAATTCTTTAAATGAGCATTTTGGGGATAGAATATCTTTTATTTTGAAAATCAGTGGTTTTTCGGAATTTTTGTATATTTTTTTATATTTTTTCCAAAATGCATTGAAAGTAATCGGAGTATCTGGCTTTACTTTGAATATAGGAGTATCGGAGTTAATATTTTTTTCCAGATTTGTGAGGGTATTTTTATCTATTTTATATGGATTTATTTTTAGTTTTAGGCTATCTGAATATATTGTATCTCTGTTAGCTAAAAGTATTGGGTATGCTGGGATTGTAATAGTAGTATCTTGTAGGAGAGTTAAAAAGGTTATATTTGTTTGTATAATATAGTTGTTTTTAGTTTCAGTTGTATCGTTTTTAACTTTTGTTATAGGCAGATTTTTAATGAGTTCACCTCTGAATGGCGGAAAATATACTTCTTGTTTCTTTTTTAGGATAACTTTTATATGAATAGTATTTTTTTGAGCGAAGTTTATAATATTTTTATCCAAATATGTTTCTATTTTGGGTTGAGCAAAAGCGTTTAATGACCAAAATGCGATTATTATCGTAAAGATTTTTTTCATTTTATCTACTTTTAAAAAGTTGTAAAAGGGGTTTTACGTAATCTTTGTCAGTTTCTAATGAAATGAAATCAATTTTGTTTTTTAGGAAGATTTCTTTGATTTCCTTTTGGTGTTTTTCAAAGTAATTTTTATAGTGTTCCCTGATTTTGTTTCTGTTTGTATTTATCCAGAATATTTGACCGGTTTCAGAGTCTTGTGCAGTTATAATACCAATTTTAGGTAAAATTTTTTCTCTTTTGTCGTATATTTCAATGGCGATTATATCGTGTTTATGCGAAGCTATTTTTAAGGCTTTACTAAAATCAGGTGAAAAAAAGTCAGAGAATAGGAATACGGTAGATTTCTTTTTTATTGTATTTGTGAGGAATTCGAGAGCTATGGAAATATCAGTATTTTTTCCTTGTGGTTTAATACTTAGTAGTTCTCTGATAATCAATAATATATGTTTGCGACCTTTTTTAGGAGGGATGAATTTTTCTACTTTATCTGAGAAAAAGATTACGCCAATTTTGTCGTTGTTCACGATAGCTGAAAATGCTAAAATAGCAGCTATTTCAGCGATATAATCTCTTTTAATTTTTTCTGAGCCGAATATTTGAGAATTGCTAATATCGATAAGGAGCATAACAGTTAGTTCTCGTTCTTCTTCAAATACTTTTACATAAGGTTTATTAAAGCGAGCTGTTACTTTCCAGTCTATATTTCTGACATCGTCGCCGTATGTATATTCTCTTACTTCGCTAAATAATATACCTTTTCCTTTGAAAGCACTGTGGTATTCTCCTGCAAAAATATTGTGGGTTAATCCTTTACTTTTTATTTCTATTTTTCTTACTTTTTTAAGTAGCTCGTTAATTTCCATAATTATGATTTGCAACAAATTTGCAAAAAAGGAATTAAATTGTCAATGTTGATAACAAAATTTAAATTTATTCTGAAAATGTTTTTTATTTACAGGACGATTTTTTTAGGTAATTATTGTTTTTTATTTGTATATGCGGTATATGTGATGTTTTGCGAGTTTATATATCAAAAGGTAATGGCTCGCGAATAAAATA
>CAZWVR010000093.1:0-9112 GCA_964637235.1 uncultured Bacteroidales bacterium
TTACTTATAGAAAGTTAATTTTTTATAGAGCTAAAAACTATTCAAATGTTGTTAATAAAACTTAGTTTTTATAAAACTCAATAAAAATTAAATATTAACTTTTATTTTTGTAAAAAATGCTGCTATGAAAAAAGTAATTTTTACCTTTTTTGCGGTGTTGAGTGTATATATTTCATTGGCTCAAAGTAATTTTATAACTCTTTTAGCAGGAGTTAGTTTTTATCACGGCGATTATAATAAAAATATATCATTTTTAAGTCCATCTTATGCTTTTGGTTTTGGAAAAACAGATATGATAGGAGAAAAAAACAAATTTACGTTGGTCTGCAAAATATGTGAATCTAAATATTGGAAATGATGCTGAAAATCTGCAAAATAATATTTTGGATTTTGGTGGAGTATTTGAGTTTTATTTTAATAAAGCCCGGAAATATAGGCGTAGTAGCTTTATAGTTAGACCTTATATATTGGCAGGAGTAAAATTTCTGTATATTCCCAAAGGTAAGCGTAATACTAATATGAGTTTGCCATTAGGTATAGGATTTAAATTTGTTGAGAGTAAAAATTTTTCCGCCAGTTTTGAATATAAATTGCATTATACAAATACAGATGAATTAGATTTACAAACTGATTATCAGCCAACAGGTAATTTTTTTTCGGCTACTAATGATTTATATAGTTTCGTTGGTATTGTTATAAATTTCAATATAAGAAAACGAAACAAATTTCAGAGTTGTCCTGCTTATTTTTGATTATGAATTTTCATAATGTTTATGAAGGGGCTGACTAAAAAATAGGAAATTGTTATTAACACAACACTTTGATTTTTATGCAATTATTTTAGTCCGAATAATTTAGAATAATAAAAATTTTATTTTCCCTAAATCGCCTTCTGAATATAACAGAGGGACTGTCCAAAAAAAATCAATTATGTTGTAATTTTTTATGAGATTTATAGAAAATTTTTATTGTAAGGAGAATAATACGGTAAAAAATTATAAGAAGATAAAAATGGGGGAGCCTTTTTAGACGCCCCCTTTTAGAATGTGATATAAAGTTTTTAGATTTTTTACTTTGCCCAAATAGTTTACCAATTCCAGCCTAAGGTAAAAATTAAGTTTGTATTATTGATTGATAATGAAGGAACAGGTTCATCAATATATCCGTCGTAGAAGCGATAAGATTTATTATATTTAGTTTTTACCATAGCGACATCAAAAAAGAATTGTTCAGTTCTTATACCTAAGCCGCCAGTATATAGAGTTCTTATTCCTATATTATCTGAGTTTTTTATGGGATAATCATAATATGCATAACCACCTCGTAAATAAATAGCATTTAATCGTAGTTCTATTCCGCCTCTATAATTTGATACAGCTTTAAAATTATTGCTAATAGCTTCATTTTCAGTTTCGAAGGTGTAATCGTCGGCACGCATTCTCATTTGAGAATAATCTGCATATTCATATTCGAAATCCAGAGCCATAAATTTACCGATAATTAGTCCTAATGCTCCGATAGCGCGCCATGGTGCAGTAGTTCTATATTTATAGACATTTAAAGAAGATTGTTCTTGGTAGTGCATGTTACCTTCATCATCAGGTGTTAACCAGTTTGAAGTTAAAGAAGTCTGATAGTTATCTGTCAAGTTATAAAAATAAGGAGAATGGATTGCGCCAGCCAGATGTATAAATTTTACTGGTTTGAGCATTATACCCATTTTTACGTTTATGCCAGATATTTCTACCCTGTTATAAGTGTTATAAGTGAAATTTGCCAGTTCAATAGAGTCTGGGAAACCTTTTTCTGAATATTCACTATTGAAATTATATGTTCCATTTAAAAAACCTATTGTTAATCCTATTGACATTATATTTTTAAAGTTATATGCTCCGAAAAGGTCTGTTTCACCTTCTCCTCCTGTTTGGTATATTACGTCTTTTTGAGTTTCTCCATATTTAGGGTTATCTCCGAAATAAGCTCGTATTGGATTTGTATATTTGATCGGGTTATCCAAGGTATCTATTAAATATGTATCATAGGCAAGTTTTGTGTCAAAAGGAGATAAACTCTCTGGGGGTGTACCTTGTGCGGCGTCTGTAAAATATTCTATCATAGAGCCTTTATTGTTCACTCCTTTAATTATTGCGGCCATATTGAAATTATTTAGTCGGTTATAAATTAGTCCGAATGCTATTTGGTCATTTTTTATAAGAACGCCTACTGTATTGAAATTGAATTTATAATTGAAATCTTCGTTTGAGTTTCCAGCGAAAAGACTCTTAGTTTTATTTACGGAGAAAGTAGGAGAAATGACAAATTCATTATTTTTCTTAAAAGCTAAACCTGCTGGGTTTGTTGCTGATACAGAAAGATCTGTACCCAAGCCGGAGAATGCGCCTCCCATTGCCATAGTTCTGGCTGTACCATAGTAAAATATTTGAGAATATTTTAATGCGTCTAATTCGTTTTGGGAGAATAGTGGATAAGTTATAAATCCAAAAATTAATGTTAGCAAAATAATTTTTTTCATATTCATTAAGTTTAATTTTTATCAGGTTAAAAAATGCAAATAAAGAGATAATTTTTTAGAGTTTATATTTTAGTTTAAAGTATTTTTTAGCGATGTCTACCTCCGGACGATGAGCTGCTTGAACTTGAAGAGCCCCTACTACCAGATGACCAGCCGCTACTACGGCTTCCGAAATTATATGAACGTGAATAGCTTCTGGTAGTATTGTTATATGAATGAGAATTGCTAAAATTATAGCTTCTACTGTAATTTCTGCTGGAGTTGTTATTGTATGAGTTTCTGTTGCTATGGAAGTTATAGGTACGAGAGTATCCTCTTGAAAAGTTGTTGGAGTATGTTCTATTTGTTGAGTAAGTTCTTGTACGGCTATATGAACGAGTTCTTTTGCTTATGGATGTTCTATTTTGTTGCGGATGTGTAGAAGTTCTTACATAAGTTCGGCTTCTATGTGGAGTTGGAGAATGAGTTTCTCCGATAGATAAATTTTTATGGTTTCCTTGATTATAAGTTCTAGTTCGAGTGTTTCCATAAGAGGAAATTACACTGCCTCGGTGTCCGTATGTCCAATTTCTGTTATAATCATTGTATGCAAAATAGCCCCAATAGTTAGGAGCACCCCAGTAGGGAGAATAACTCCAATAGTATGGATAACCCCAATATCCGTCCCAATATCCATCCCAATATCCGTTCCAGTATCCGTATGAGTATCCATACCAGAAGCTACTACCGTAATATGGATAATACCATGAGTATCCCCAGTATGGTCTATACCAGTTCCAAGTGTAATAGTCCCAATAGAAGTCGTCGTAATACCATGGGTCGTCGTATATAACTATTGCATGATGGAAGCGTCGTAATCTGGAGGCATAGCTATCGTCGAATATTATGTAGTCAGGATAATCGTCATTGTCTGAATTTAGGGCGAGAGTGTCGTAGTTATCGTCGTTTTCTCCTGCTATAACTATTGTATCTTGTTTAACTTGTACGTTTTGGGGTTTTACTTTTTTATATACGATAGGTTTAGTATCGTATAGGTCATCATAGGTTGCGAAGTATGTTAAGGAGCAGGAGCTTAAAAGCATGATACCGAGAATAATTGTAATTAGTTTTTTCATTTTATGAGTTTTTTAGGATTTTCTTTATAATAAATACGTTTCTATTTTTAGAAAAGTTGCAATTTTGGTCAAAATTAGTTATAATTTAAATTTTTTATAGCAAATTAAAAGTATATAGAAATAACGATTTTTCTGCTTTTAGCATATCTACGGAATTCGCATAAATAAATACCTTGCCAAGTTCCTAAATTTAATTTATGTTTAGTTATTGGTATTGTTAGTGAAGTTCCGACGATAGTTGTTTTTATATGAGCTGGCATATCGTCGGCACCTTCTGCTGTATGTGTATAGAAATGTTGATTTTCAGGAGCTATAAAATCAAGGCTTTTGTCCATATCTCCTCTTACAGAGGGATCAGCATTCTCATTGATTGTTAATGCAGCAGAAGTGTGTTTAATAAATATGTGCATAATACCGGTCTCTGGGAGTTCACCTATAGCTGAGATTATCTTATTTGTAATGAGATGACAGCCTTTTGGGAATGGAGGCAGAGTTATTTCTATTTGTTTTATCATTTTTTTTGTTTTTTAGTGTATTGCGTTCCAGACTTTTATAGCTTTTTTAAGAATATTTTCAACTTTATCAAGTTGTAGTTGAGTAGCTGCGTCGCTGAGAGCATTAGGAGGATCAGGGTGTGTTTCCATAAATATACCATCGGCGCCGGCGGCTATTGAGGCTAAGACCATAGTTTCTATAAATTCTGGTTTACCACCGGTAGTTTCGCTTATATTTGGTTTTTGTAGGGAGTGGGTACAGTCGACTACTACTGGAACACCGATTTTTTTCATTATAGGTATTCCTGTAAAGTCTACTACTAAGTCATTGTATCCGAAGGTAGTTCCGCGTTCTGTTATAATAACTTGTTTATTACCAGTAGAGAATACTTTTTCTACTGCATATTTAATGGAGTGAGGGGATAAGAATTGACCTTTTTTTATATTTACAGGTTTTCCTGTTTTACCTGCTGCAATTAGGAGGTCTGTTTGTCTGCTTAGGAATGCAGGTATTTGCAGGTAATCTACATATTTAGCCACCTCTTCGCATTCCCAGCTTTCATGTACGTCTGTTAGAACTGGGACGTTAAATTTTCTTTTGACTTCTTGTAATATTTTTAGGGCTTGTTTTTTTTCTAAACCTGTAAAAGAGCTTAGTTTTGTTCTATTTGCTTTTTTATATGAGGATTTGAAAATGAAAGGAATGCCTAATTTATCAGTGATTTTTTTAAGATGTTCAGCTACTTCAAAAGTAATTTTTTCATTTTCAACTACGCAGGGACCGGCTATTAGGAAAAACATGTTTTTATTGTTAATCATTTATTAAAGAGTTTATAAATTTGACAACTTCTGTTATTACTGTATTAGTATGTTCAAAATGAGGGAAATGTTTGCAATTTTCTATTAGTAATGTTTTTGTTTTTGGATTTTTAGACTTTTCTTTGATAATATTTATCTGATATTCAGTACCATATTCGTCATTTTTACCTTGAATTGAGAGTATAGGGGCATTTATTTGCGTGATTAGATTTTCCAGATTATCATCAAGGGCTTCTTTACTGATCCATAAATCTGCCCAGTCGTAAAAGACTTTATCGGTTTTATCGCCGTGGTATTGGTATAATTTTTCTCTCAGGTTTCCATTTTCATATTGTTTAATAGCTTCTTTGATGCCTTCTATTGTTTGGTCTTCTATTTTTATATGATGAGCTTCTGTAATGACAGCGAATACATTTTGCGGATATTTTGCTGCATACATTAGGGCTAATGTTCCGCCGTCGCTATGGCCGAATAGAATGAGAGGATTGTTGATTTTGAGGGCGTCAATAAGTTTTTTAAGATTTTCTATGTCTTTTGCCCAGTGTTCAAGGGTCTTTTTTTCAATTAGTGGAGAGGATAATCCGTATCCGATTCTATCATAGACTAATGCAGGTAGATGTAATTTTAGACTTAAAAGAGAAGGGAAGTCTTTCCATTGTTTTACACTTCCTAAACCGTGATGTAAAAATACAAGGAATGGATTGGAAGCATTTGCAAAATCTGGGTTTAGAATTTCGTAGTAGATATTATTTTCTTCAATTCTAACAAACATTTTTTCTACAAAGTTATAAAAATCATTTTTAGCTGACAACTTATTAACACATTAAAAATACGTTATTGTTAAATTAGGTTTGGAAAAAACTAATTGAAATAGGTAGGAAAAAAACGGGCGTACTTGATAAGCACGCCCGAATGTGTAATTATTTAATAATCAGTTTTTTGTGTTCAGTAGTTAAATTATCTGTAATTTCAACTATATATGTTCCAGCTTGTAATGATTTTAAATTTATCTTTTCAGAAGGTTTGTTAATAATAGTTTCATAGACAAGTTGTCCTTGCATATTATAAATTCTGAAAATAGGTTTAGAAACGAAATTGTTGATTTTTATGGTTATATTTCCGTCAGAAGGATTTGGATATAGTTTAAAGACTTCATTATTAGTCTTATTGTTTAATGTTGCTTCATTTTTTGCAATATAGATCCAGAAGCTTTGTTTTGTTGTTTTTCCCCATTTATCTTTTGCCAGAACAGTCAATTTCAGTGTATCAGTATATGGTGCGATACCGGTAATATATCCTTCTTTGAAACTTAACCAAGATGGCAGAGTTTGATTATTATTGCAGACGATAGATAGGGAAAGAGTATCGTATAAGTCTGGGTCAGCAAATGCTTTTTCTATGTAGTAGTTTAGCATTTCACCGACATGTAGATATTGGTTTTGAAGTCTTGTCAAATTATAAGGTGGTCTATTCTTGACGATCATAATTATAAATCTTGATGTATCCTCCCCTTGTTTATTGTATTCAAATGAATAATTTTTGCCTTTATATAGGGGTGAAATTTTGTCTAATAGATTGTCTTTCAGGTATATATTATAATTTTTCAGGTTCAAATTGTCTATATGTAATGTATAATTTCCGGGATGATTTAAGAATAGACCCAAAGGAATTGTTTTATAGTCAGTTAGAGGAGTATGATTTATTGCATATACAGAATGTTTTCTGTCAATAGTGAATATTTGAGGAACATCTTTGACAGGAGAAAAGAGTTTATATGCGTCGAAAGTGTCGTGATATTCTGTGGCATCATTGTCGAATGCTATGACTGTCTGATCTGAATAATTCTGTTTAGCAATAGATATAGAGAGCAAATTATTTTGTCTATAAGATTTTTTATGTTTCCAGAACTGCTGGTTGTTATGCACTCTTGCATTGTCTGGGATTGTGAGAGTTGCACCGTCGTAATTTGCTTTTACAAAGAATGCTTGGTTTGCTGGGACGTATCGAGAGCCACCGTTTACGGTAATACCCTGATTATAAGTTGTTCCTGTTCCGTAATATTTATAGTTAGAAGCGGCACCGTCGTAGTAGTAAACAACGTTTTCAATGCCATTAAGAGAGACCATATCCCAGTCAATAGCCGAAGCATAAGGATTGCCAAATAAGTTCCAGCCTTCAAAGTCGTCCCAGTCGGCTTGTACACCATTTTCATTTACTTGTCCATTTCCGACATCAGTATAAGAGGCGGTGAATACTTTTTTATGTGTTGTTGGGTCGTAGAAAAGATTTCCGCCTGTCAGAGTGTAGATTTGCGTTTGAGGATGATAAATAATATATCCCTTTGTAGTATCCAAAATACCGCCATTAACTCTTGTCCAGCCCATAGTACCATATATTGTAGTAGCGTCCCAGTAATCTTTTGTAGTTTCGTCGTAGTAATAGAAATTCGGATTAGTACCTGCACCTAACAGACCAGAGGAGACATTACTCAATGGGCTGAAAATATATGCCCATTGTCCGCCCGCTATGTAGCGTTCGCAAGTAGCAGGAACATCAGGTGTATTTTGTATCAGAGAAGCAGTTCCAGTAGCGTCTGATTTTAAGAGTAGTCCACGGCTTCCTTGTGTATTATTCAGTAAGTTATTCACTGTAAAAAATTTGCCTGCATCCATTTGTACAGTTCCACTGTTTATCAGTAAGTCGTTCATTTCCAGATTAGTAGCTAATTCTGCGGTATCGTTTCTATTAAGTATGAATGTGTCTAAAATTTGCGGACTGGCAAAATAGAAAGGTGCAAGTTTTCCAGTGTTCAAAATTCTAATATCAGAATTTGCATTGCCTTTAAATAGACCGTTAATACGTTCGTAATTAGCTGATAGGATAAGATTTTTTCCGTTTAAATTTAAAATTCCATTAGTTAAAGTAAGTGTGCCTAATACATTTAGGGAATCTCCCAGTTTTACACCTTCTGCGGAAGTAATTTTGACATTTAAGTTGAAGAATTCGGCGGTTTTTGATGTGTCATAGATATTTTGTGCTTGTGTTCCGACAAATTCCACAGTTGAATTTCCGTATTGCCAAGCATTATCGCCGTATTGATTTATCCAATCGCCACCAATTTGTAGTTTACCATCAGGTGTTGTATCGTCGTCGTCGTTTAGGTCTAATCCTTTTTGTTTAATAATCAGATTTCCAGAAATTTTCAAAATTTTAGTGCTATCGCCTTCAAGTCTGATAGCGTGAATGGAGTCATTACCTGATATTGTCAGAGAGTGGCATTGTTCTACTTCGCCGGGAGCAAATATAAGGTCATTATCGCAGGAGTCGGAGACGAATTTTACGTCAGCATTAGGAGTAGGAACTCGGAGTGTAAGCCAATTTGCACAGTTGTTCCAGTTAGTATCGGTAGCACCAGTCCATTGAGCAACGTATGGCACGTCAATAATATCTATTTGACAAGGCAAAGAGCCACCATTAAAGTATCCAGCGTTATATACATAACCTTGCCAGTTATTAGGGTCATTTATGCGACCTATCCAACCGAAACGGGAGGTTGCGGTAGTTGGTCCTACATATTTTACTTTATAATGGTTAGCAACATTATCCAAATCAGTATTAGAGCATTCATTTCCAGGGTATAGAGTAGAGCCTTTTGTAGAATTATATCCTGGTGCAGTTTTCCAGCCTGTAGCAGTCCAGCCGTAAAGGACTTTACCAGTATAAGTTCCGCGTTGACTTGTAATACTTCCGTTATTATCCCATTCACCACCTTGCATCATCCATATTTGGTCATCAACATTTAAGTCATAAGGTCCATAGTTGCCATTACTATCGTAATTTAATGCATCTATTTTCCAGTTGTCATTATCGAGGTTTCCGCAGATATATATATTAAAATCATCACCTAATTGAGGTGGTCTGTTTTGTTGGCTATATCCCTGAATAGTAATGACAGTACCAGCAGGCAGGTCAGGTCCGGTACGAGTGAAACGGATTGTTCCTTCTGTTGTACCCCAATAGTCTGCTACTTGTCTTTCATAGCCATTATCAGTAAAATCTATTGATGTTCCAGTAGTTATATCCACAAAGCAGACAAATTGTATTTCGTCAGGACCAGCCGTTGAAGTGGAGTCAATATCAGTATTTATACC
>CAZWVR010000094.1:0-9017 GCA_964637235.1 uncultured Bacteroidales bacterium
TTGGCATCAGTAATTTTGCCTGTTATTTCCTGTGCATAAACGGAAATAACGCCAAGGATGGCAATCATAAAAATATATAAGCGTTTCATTTTTTAATTTTTTCTTTTGTAAAATTAATAAATAAAAAGCTCAGTTTAGTCTTTAAAATGTATAATATAATGCCATAAATAGCTAAAAATTGTCAATATTTATAGGAAGCTTGAATTTTATGCTAACTTTTTCATATCTTTGTAAAAAAAATGGATTTTATAAAGACTATTCGGGAGAAAGCAAAGTCAGCAGCTAAAACAATAGCTTTACCAGAAGGTGAAGAAGAACGCACTTTACGGGCTGCTGATATTATCCTTGCCGAACATATTGCTAATGTTGTATTATATGGCAATCCAGAAAAGATAATGAGTTTAGCTTCTGCTTATGGATTAAAGCATATAAATAATGCTCGTATAATAGATCCTCTTACTTATGAGAGGCGAGAGGAAATAGCGGAACTTATGGCGGAGCTCCGTAAGCATAAAGGGATGACAAAGGAAAAAGCTTTGGAACAATTGAAAAGCCCTTATTATTTATCTACTTTGATGATAAAAATTGGAGAAGTTGATGGAATGGTTGGAGGAGCGATAGCTCCGACGGCAGAGACTATACGACCGGCATTTCAGTATATAAAAACGCTTCCGGGAATTAGTATTGTTTCAGGAGCTTTTTTTATGCTTTTGCCTGATACAAATTTTGGCGAAGATGGCATAATGGTTTTTGCAGATTGTGCAGTTCATCCAGATCCGACGGCACAGGAGTTAGCCGAAATAGCTGTTATTACAGCCAAAACTGCAAAGAGCATAGCCGGCTTTGAACCCAGAATTGCGATGTTGAGTTTTTCTACAAAAGGGAGTGCGTCTCATCCAATGGTTGAAAAGGTTCAACAAGCAACAGAATTGGCGAAGAAGATGGCACCATCCCTTGTTATTGATGGGGAGATGCAGGCAGATGCAGCAATTATTCCTGCGATAGGAAATAGAAAAGCACCTGGTAGCAATGTAGCTGGCAGGGCAAATGTTTTAATATTTCCGGATTTGAATAGTGGGAATATTGCATATAAATTAGTGCAACGGATGGCAAAAGCAGAAGCCATTGGACCTGTTTTGCAAGGTTTAGCAGCTCCAATAAATGATCTTTCACGTGGTTGTTCTGTTGATGATATTGTTAATCTTGTTGCTATAACTGCAAATCAAGCGGCTGGGTTATATTCATAGTTTAATTGCGTGAGGGCGGAGGCGGGTTAGTCCGCAGCGATTGAGGCTTGGCAGGTCTTTGCGGGCGGAGGCTGAGCGAATAGCGAAGCCCCACGCACCGCAAAGCGAGGGGAGGTTTAGGGTGGCGTGCTGACAGGAGTTATCCTGCTGCCGCCAGCCATACCGAGCCGAGCGAAATAGACCTGCCCGCCGAAAGCCTGAGGGATACAAGCCGTAGCCCGACCCCGAGCCATTAGGCGAGGGGACACGCCAAAAAAATATAAAATATGAAAAGAAAAATATATTTAATCGGAAATAGGGTTCTAAGGCAGGTCGGTGAAGAAATAGATAAAAATTATCCTAATTTACAGCAGATTATTGACGATATGTTTGAAACTATGTATGCGGCTAATGGGGTTGGTTTAGCAGCCCATCAAATAGGTATTCCTATAAAGCTTTTTATCATAGATGCCAGTGCTTACAAAGAAGAATGCCCTGAATGTGAAGATTTTATAAAGGTTTTCATAAATGCCAAAATTGTAGAATATTCAGGTGAAAAAATTCCTATGGAGGAGGGCTGCCTAAGTATTCCTACTGTATATGAAACTGTAATTCGCCATGATATAGTTCATATCCAATATTACGATAGAGATTTTGTTTTTCATGATGAGGTAATAAAAGGCATACCAGCCCGAATATTACAACATGAATATGACCATACATACGGTATACTTTTTACAGATAAAATATCTAATATAAGACGCACAATGTTAAAAAAGAGATTGAAAAATTTAGCATTAGGCAAAATAAAAATTGATTATCCAGTTGTAATACCAGATAGAAAATTTGCTGAGCAATATATATATAGAAAAATTACCTAATAAATGCAAGCACTTGATATTCAATACAATATAAATGGATTTTAAAACAACTAACCCTATTTTAAAACTTTTTCCGTTCTTTTTAATTGGTTTAGTTGTCGGTTTAGAAAGTTATATAAATAGAGGATTATGGCTTGCAATTTTTATACTTGCTTCTGCTATTTTTATTATTTCAGTTTTATTAAATCGTTATAATAGGTATATAGAAAGTATTCGGATAGTTTTTTTAATTATTAGTTTGACAAGTTTTGGGATTTTATACGGAAGTTATTATGTTCCAAAATTAGGCAAATATCCAAAAACAGCAGCTATTTATACTGCTAAAATAATTACATCACCTAAAATAAACTCAAAGAGTGTATATGCCACGGTTTCCATTATAAATTATGCCCTTATTGAAGAAGATACGTTGAAATTGCCGTTAATACCTTTCAGAAAAAAGGTACTGTTATATTTGCCCAGGGATAGCATTTCCGAGAGATTATTTTATGGCGATAAAATCATATTTTACGGGATGTTGGATACATTAAAAGAAAGTGGTAATCCATGTGAGTTTTCTTATAAAAAATATCTGAGGCATAAAGGAGTACTTTTGCGTAGTTATAGTCAAAATTTTAAAATAATTGGACATAATTGTGCTAATCCGGTAGTTTATTTTTCTCAGCGCATTCGTAATAAGTTGCTGAGTATTTACAAAAAATATAATATAGAAGGTGAGCAATTAGCCGTTTTATCTGCTCTTTCCTTAGGTTATAAGCAAGGTATTACTGCGGAATTACGACAAAATTTTGCTCGAACTGGTGCAATGCATATTTTAGCCGTTTCAGGTTTGCATGTAGGTATTATTTATCTAATAATCAATTTTTTGCTAAGTTTTTTAGATAAGAAAAGAAAGCTTTTTTGGGTTAAACCGACATTTGTAATTTTATCCTTATGGCTTTTTGCTTTTATAGCAGGCTTATCGCCTTCGGTTCAACGGGCAGCTTTTATGTTTAGTTTTTTTTCTTTTAGTAAAATACTTAGGCGTCCGTACTTTATATATAATGCTATTGCAGCATCGGCTTGGGTTCTACTTCTTATAAATCCACTTGATATTTATTCAATAGGTTTTCAGTTATCTTATGCTGCGGTTTTATCTATTATTATTTTTCAGCAGGGCATTTATAGATTGATAATTATAACAAATAAATTTCTTGATGCTATTTGGTCATTATTGAGTGTTACACTCGCTGCCCAAATTGGTACAATGCCAATAAGTATTTTTTATTTTCATCAATTTCCTAATTATTTTTTTATCACAAATTTAATAGTTATACCATTGGCGAGTTTGATATTATATCTTGCAGTAGGTCTTTTATTTCTCTCACCGGTCGTTGTTTTGGGTAAAGTTATTGCTTATGTCTTGAAAATTTTATTAAATATTTTAATCAAGTCCACTTTTTTTATTTCTCAGCTTCCTTATGCAGTAAGCTCAGGTTTATTTATTGATAAATATCAGATGTTGCTTCTTTATTTACTTTTAATAACTTTAACGATTTATATAACAAAGAAAAACAAGGTGTTTGCATTGTGGTTTTTAACTTTTACAGCATTATTTTTTCTATTGAGAATAATACAACCTAAGGAATTTTATAATAAGGAAATTTGGATATTAAATATCCCCAAGACAACGGCTATAAGCATATTCGACAATAAAACGCATATTTTACTTGCAGATACATCTTTACTTTACCATCAAAGAAAAATAGATAGAATTTTGAAGTGTTATTTAGAAAAAAGAAAAATAAAAAATGCTGTTTATGCAGATTTAGATGATGCAATTTTCAAAAATGAGGAATTTCCACAATTGATAAAAATAAATGACTTTATAAAGATCTTTGACAAAACTTTTTTAATGGTTAATTCTTCTAAAATAAAATACTTTTTGCCTGAGCAATCAATAAAAGTAGATTATGTGATAATTAGTCATAATCCCAATATACACTTAGATGATATAAAAAAATATTGTGATTTTGATACCTTAATCATAAGTTCTGATAATAGATTGTATAAAAGAAAAATGTGGATAAGCGAGGCAGAGAAAAGTAATATAGCATATTACGATATATCTACTATTGGGGCTAAAAGGTTATATTGGAAATAAGTTATTTGTTATTATTGTCGGGCTTATTATCCGAAATTCGGCGGATTTTAATATTTAAATAAGCAAAAAGCATTGTCATAAAAGGGCTGATGTAATTAAAAAAAGCATAAGGTAGATATTGTAAAGTGGGTACACCTAAAACACGTGATTGAGTTGCCCCGCCAGTATTCCAAGGGACAAGCACGGAAGTTACTGTTCCGGCATCTTCTAATGTTCTACTTAAAACTTCTGGTTTCAGCCCCATTTTTTTGAAAGTTTCGGCATACATCCTTCCGGGAACAACAATAGATATATACTGATCAGAGGCAGTGATATTGAAAAATATGCATGTAATAGCTGTTGATGCTACTAAGGAGCCTGTGGATTTAGCAAATTTTATTATTTCATCGGTAATTCTGGCAAGTAAACCTCCTGCTTCCATTACACCTCCGAAAGTCATAGCAGATAGAATAAGCCAGACTGTTAATAGCATTCCTCTCATACCGGTTGTGTGAAATAAATCGTCAACAACTTGGCTGCCAGTAGAGATTTTGATATCTCCGAACATTGCTTGCATTACACCGATATATGAGGCTTTGGCATAGCTATATGATGCAGAGGTGATTTGTTTTATGATATGTGGCTGAAATATGATGGCAAAAATACCTCCAAGTATAGATCCAAGCATTAAGGCAGGGATAGGTGGCATTTTTTTCACAATAAGAATAATCAAAATTATTGGAACTAAAAAAATGAGAGGATTGAGATTAAATGTTGCTTTTATTGCATTTTGTACAGTTTCTACGTTAGTGGTAGTATGTACAAAGTTGTAATTGAAGCCAATTATTAGAAAAATTATTAAAGTGATTGTCATTGTGGGTGTAGTTGTATAAATCATATATTTTACATGCGTAAAAAGGTCTGTTCCTGCCATAGCTGGTGCTAAATTCGTAGTATCTGAAAGAGGAGACATTTTATCTCCGAAATATGCTCCGGAAATTATAGCTCCTGCTATTATTGGTTTACTGATACCTAATGCCACTCCTATGCCTAATAGAGCTACACCTATTGTTGCTATTGTTGACCATGAGCTACCTGTTGCTAATGAAACTAAACTGCTAATTACTACTGCCGCAAATAGAAATAGCTTTGGAGAAAGTAAGTCTAATCCGTAATATATCAATCCTGGAATTACACCACTTATTAGCCATGTTCCAGAAAGAGCACCTATTAACAGTAAAATTAGGATAGAAGGCATTGAATCTCCGATAGTTAATACAATTTTATTTCTAATTTTTGACCATTTGACGCGGCGGCGTAGGCTAATTAATGCTGCTATTGTTGCTGAAAAAAGGAGGGCTAATTGATTGGCACCATCTAAGGTAGAATCTTTCCAATAAATCACATTTAAAGTAAGAAGAGTTATTAGAAAAATAAGAGGTATTAAAGCTTCTAATAGGCTGATTTTTATATTATTAGCTTTATTTGTCATAGATTTATATTATTGCTTTTCTCTCTTAATAAGCTGTAAAAATAAGTTAAATTATTAAAATCAAAAAATTTAAATAAATCTGACAACTTGGCATATTTTGTTTTAAATGGTATATTCTTTGACATATAAATAATAATGAAAAAATTTTCGGCTATGATTAAAAAAGGTAAAATAGGCGTTACAACCGAAAATATCTTCCCGATAATTAAGCAATTTTTATATACAGAACAGGAAATTTTTTTGCGAGAGTTAGTGTCTAATGCAGTTGACGCTACTCAAAAAGTAAAAGCTCTTGCACGTAAAGGAGAGCTTGAAGGTGAGCTTGGAGATTTAACCATTAGGGTAAAAATCGATAAAGATAAAGGGACACTTACAATTAGCGACAGAGGTATAGGAATGACTGCTGAGGAAGTGGATAAATACATAAATCAGATTGCTTTTACCTCTGCTAATGAATTTTTAGAAAAATATAAGGATAGCATAGAAAATATCATTGGAAGATTTGGTTTGGGCTTTTATTCTGCTTTTATGGTCGCTAAAAAAGTAGAATTGATTACAAAATCATATAAAAAAGACGCAAAAGCAGTTAAATGGTCTTGCGAGGGAAACCCTGAATTTGAAATTACAGAGGCAGAAAAAGACGACAGAGGTACAGACGTAATTCTTTATATTGACGAGGATTCAAAAGAATATTTAGAAGAGACAAAAATAGAGCAATTGCTTAACAAATATTGTAAATTTTTACCAATACCTATTGCTTTTGGTAAAACAACTGAATATGTAGATGGCAAGCCAGTAGAAAAAGATAAAATAATAAATGATACCAATCCATTATGGAAACGAAAACCATCAGAACTGAAAGATAAAGATTATTTAGAGTTCTATAAAAAACTTTATCCAGATATTTTTCAGGAGCCTTTATTCTATATTCATTTAAATGTAGATTATCCCTTTAATTTGACGGGCATACTTTATTTCCCAAGGATTAGAACGAATTTGGATATTAGAAAAAATAAAATTCAATTGTACGCGAATCAGGTATTTGTCACTGATTCTGTGGAAAATATTGTTCCTGAATTTCTTACCTTACTTCATGGTGTAATTGATTCGCCGGATATACCTTTAAATGTTTCAAGAAGCGCATTGCAGGCAGATCCTAATGTTAGAAAAATATCAGCTCATATTACTAAAAAAGTTGCTGACAAACTGACAGAATTATTCAAAAATAAAAGAGAAGATTTTGAACAAAAATGGGATGATTTGAAATTATTTATTCAGTATGGAATGATGACTGAAGAAAAATTTTATGAGAAAGCCTTGAAATTTTATTTACTGAAAAATGTTGATGGAAAATATTTTTCTTTTGAAGAATATGAAGCAAAAATTAAGGATAAACATACAGATAAAGATGGCAAACTTATTTATTTATATGCTACAAATAAACAAGAACAATTTGCATTTATTTCTGCTGCACAAGCAAAAGGTTATGATGTCCTGTTAATGGACGGTCATTTAGATGTTCCATTTTTGAATTTTCTTGAGAGCAAGTTTGAGAATAAATCTTTTGTAAGAGTTGATGCCGATACTATTGATAATTTGATTAAAAAGGACGAACAGAAAAAAGAAATTTCAATATCTGAACAAGATCAAGAGGATTTGAGAATAGCTTTTGAAGAAGTTGCACCAAACGATAAAGGAACTTTTTTTGTTGATTTTCGGGAGCTATCCAAAGATGATTTGCCGATAATTATTACTCAGTCAGAGTATATGCGAAGAATGAAAGAAATAGGCAAAATTTCTGGGCCAGAAGCTCATTTTTATAATAATCTGCCTGATACATATAATATTGTAGTCAATACTGCTAATCCTTTGATAATTAAATTAGTAGATCAAAAAAATCAAGACCTTCATCAGCAATTGGAAGATTTTGATAAAAAGGCTAATGAAGTGAAAAGGGAAAAAGAAGCGCTTCAAACTATTATAAAAGATAAAAAAGAGGAGGAACTTACCAAAGAGGAAAAGGAAAAACGACAAGAGCTTGAAAAACAATTAAATGATATTAAAAATAAAAGAGCTGAAATAATAAGAAAATGGGCAAAAGAAAATCGTTTGATAAATGAAATTATGGATTTAGCTTTACTTGCAAATAATATGTTGATAGGAGAACATTTGATGAAATTTGTCAATAGAACAGTTAAAATTATTGAGGAAAATTATAAATAATATGGTGTAATTGAAAAAGTATACAAGAATGCTTGATAATATAAAAAAAGCGGGGATTGTTACCCCGCTTTTTTATTGTTTTAATTTTTATATGCCATTATTTTTTTAGCAATTTTTTAGTAATTACTTGTCCGTCAGTTTCAATTCTAATCATATATACGCCTGATTGTAGTGAAGAAACGTTTAGAGTTTCGTTTACGTTTTCTTTGCTTAATACTAATTGTCCAACGCTGTTGTATATTTTAACATTGCTTGGGCTACCAGTCATAATATAGAGAACGTCTTCAACAGGATTAGGATAAATAACAGTTGGTTGAGTTTTTTTAACGGCGGATGGAGCACCGCTTGTAACCTGAATATTATCAACGTCCCAGACGCCACCGTCTCCTAACTCTGTTCCATCAGTAGATTCATAATAGAAAGCGATATAAAATTGCTGTCCAGCATATTGGCTAATATCAGAAGTGTTTGTTGCCCAGTTATAGTCGCCGTCGTTGTCGTCAAGGGTTAGCCCTGTAATTTCGTTCCAAGTAGCGGAGGCAAATGAAGCACTATCTCCTGCAAAATCAGTAGAGATATAAACTTTTAGAGGTGCATAAGGTTGAAAGCGTTTTCTGTTGTCAAAAGTTAGAGTTAAACTTGTAGCATTGCTTGCGTCTATTTGAGGAGTAATAGCCCATTGTTGTGTTTGATGATTTACACCTGCTGAATAGCATGAAGCTCTTAGCCATGCTTCTTGACCGTTTGGATACGTTCCTATATGCCAGTGATAGTAAGCTGTGTCGTGGAAAACAGGAGTTATTCTCAGCCAGCCTTGATTGTTCAGATAAGCTTCGTAGTCTGATTGAGTGTAATTTGGATCATAAGGGAAGTCTTCTGAATAGAGAACTGTTTGTGCGTTTACTACAAACATAGCAAAAATTGCTACCAAAGAAAGTAAAATTTTTTTCATAGTTTTTAGTTTTTTGTGGTTTGGGTTGTAAAAATAATATTTTTTTCAAATATTGTCAATAATAGAATTAAAAATTTCACTTGGGCGCATAACTGCATAGGTTTTATTGTCGTCAAGCAAG